>CADCWK010000334.1:1511-3250 GCA_902806375.1 uncultured Thermomicrobiales bacterium | reverse complement strand
GTGACCCGCAGGACCGGCGCGTCGCCGCCTGGATCGGGAACGTTGAGCCCCTCGGGCCAGGACACTGGCGGCCTGGTCTGGCGGTGCGTCTCGGTGATCGACATGGGTGTCTTGCCTCCTGGTTGGGTATCGTGGCCCGTGCCATCGGTCGTGGCCGGTACCGCGCGATTGGACGTCTACACCAGGCGAGAATAGTCCCGCGTCGTCACGAAAAAGCGACAGCCCGACCACGGCCAGACGACGGGCATCTGTCGGCGCGGCGGCGCTCCGCCACCGTCGGTCTCGACCACCGGCCGGTTGCCGGTCGGATCGGACCCGTTCCGGCTCAGGCCAGCGCGGCGACGATGCGGTCGGCGTTGCGGCGGATCATGCCGAGATAGCGGCCCTGATAGGTATTGCCCTGCCCCAGCCCGACGCCGTAGAGCTGGCCGGCGACGGGAATGACTGGCACGGTCGCGGCGGCGCGGAGGACTGCCGACTGCAGCGCGACCGGGGAGACCGACGCGTCGATGAAGACCACCGGGGGCCGGCGCTCCACCAGCAGGCCGGCGAAGCGGTCGATGAGCGCGTCGGTCGGGTACGACACCGTATCGCCGAGCAAGCCGATCGACGCGAAGCCGTACCGCCGATCGAAGTAGGCGAAGGTCGCGTTCGGGACCGCCAGCAGCCGGCGCACGGCGGGGACGCGGTCGAGTCGCCGGGTGACGTAGGCATCGGCCAGCGCGATCTGGGCCAGGTACGAGACGCTGTGGGTATCCCAGGCGGTCCGGTGGACCGGGTCGTTATCGACCTCGGACAGGGCCCGCCGGACCCGCTCGACCAGCCACGGCAGCATCGCCGGGTCGTGCCAGACGTACGGGTCCGGCATCGCACCGGCCCCCGGGATCAGCATCTCCGGGGGGATCAGTTCCGTCGCAGTGATGATCGGGACATCGCCGGCGAGGGCGAGCAGCCCGTCCAGGCCGGCCTCGAGCCCCATCCCGTGCCGGACGATGAGATCGGCATCGACGAACGCGTCCCCGGCGGACGGGCCGGGGACGAAGCGATGTGGGTCGGCCGAGGGCGGCATCATCGTCCGCACCGCGACCCGCGACCCGCCGACGCTCCGGACGATGTCGGCCAGGATCGGCGTCGTCGCGACGACGGTCCGCCAGGGCAGGACCGGCTCCGATTCCGGCTCGGTCTCAGTGCCGCCTCCGAGCGGGACGCAACCGGAGAGCAGGGCAGCCGCGCCCAGCGCCGACCCGGCCACCAGTGCCCGGCGTGTCACCCGGCCGGCCCGTCCTGGATCGAGATCGGCTGGCACGGGGAGGCCCTCGCGGAGGTACGGCGGCGGGACTGGGGCTACTGGAACGGGGGGAGGTTCATCCCGCGCAGCGCCTTGGGCATCTTGCCCTTCTTCGTCATCTGCCCCATCTGCGTCATCATCTTCTGCATCTGCTCGAACTGCGTGACGAGCTGATTGACGTCCTGGGTCGTCTTGCCGCTGCCACGGGCGATCCGGACCTTGCGGCTATGGCTGCCCCGGCGACTGGAGCGGAGCAGTTCGGGTCGCTTCCGCTCCTGCGGCGTCATCGAGTAGATGATCGCCTCGATCTTCTTGTAGTCGTCGTCGGAGATCTCCGCCTTGGCCTGGCGCATCTGCTGGCCCAGGCCAGGGATCATCTCCATCAACTGGCTGAGCGGGCCCATCTGCTTGATCTTCTGGAGCTGGTCGAGGAAGTCCTCCAGGTTGAACT
>CADCWK010000334.1:0-1501 GCA_902806375.1 uncultured Thermomicrobiales bacterium | reverse complement strand
CCTGGAGGCGTTCGGCGTCCTGCTCGGTGGTGAGTTCCTGCGCCCGCTCGACCAGGGAGACGACGTCGCCCATCCCGAGGATCCGGCCGGCCAGCCGCTCGGGGTAGAACGGCTCCATCGCGTCGGCCTTCTCGCCGGTCCCGATGAACTTGATCGGCACCCCGGCGACGGCCCGGATCGACAGCGCGGCGCCACCGCGGGCGTCGCCGTCCATCTTGGTCAGGATCAGCCCCGTCACGTCGAGCTGCCGGTGGAACGTCTCGGCGACGCCCACCGCCTCCTGTCCGGTCATCGCATCGGCGACCAGGAGGATCTCGGTCGGGTTGACGGCCGCCTTGACGTTGACGAGCTCCTGCATCAGGCGCTCATCGATCTGGAGCCGGCCGGCGGTGTCGATGATGATCGGGTCCAGTCCGCGTTCCTGGGCGAAGCGGATCCCGTTGCGGGCGATGTCGACCGGGTTCTGGTCGGTCCCCTCGTCGTAGACGGGGATGTTGAGCTGCTTGCCGAGCGACTGGAGCTGGTTGACGGCGGCGGGGCGGTAGACGTCCGCCGCGACGAGCAGCGGAGCGCGGCCCTGCTTGCGGGTATGGAGGGCCAGCTTGGAGGCATGGGTCGTCTTGCCCGAGCCCTGCAGCCCGACCAGCATGATGATCTGCGGCCCACCACTGGGAAGCCGGAGCGGCTCGCGCTCCCGGCCGAGGATGGTGATCAGTTCGTCGTGGACGATCCCGATCACCGTCTGGGCCGGGGTCAGGCTCTGCATGACCTCCTGCCCGATCGCCCGCTCCTTGACCGTCGCGACGAAGGTCTTGACGACCTTGAAGTTGACGTCGGCCTCGAGCAGCGCGCGGCGGACCTCGCGCATGGCCTCGTCGACGTCGGCCTCATTGAGGCGGCCCTTCTTCGAGAGCCGGCCAAAGGTCTCGTTGAGCCGGTCGGTCAATGCTTCGAACATGGGAATGGTGCTCCTGGTGACCCGTGCGGCGGTCGCGAGTGGGGATGACGGGCTGGTAGGTCGCGCCGGCGGGTGGGACGAATGGTGAGACGGACTGGCGAAAGGATAACGCACCGCACCAGGCCACCCGCACGGCGGAACGGCGACCCGCATCATGGCTCGCCGCCAGCGCTGCCGGCGCCACCCGCCGGGAACACATCGATCTGAACGGGTCAAAAAACCACGGATTCCAATGGCGCGCCGGGGAAGGTCTCTCCCCTACCCTGTACACAGACCGAGATCGGTGGGGACGCGAGCCGAGACGAGGCGGTGGTCCGGGACGATCGGGCGAGGAGCCCGGTCGCGACGGATGCCGGACGAGTGGACCGTTACGCTGCCGCAGATCTCGGGCCGGATGGAATGGCAAACAGCTGGGTTGAGAACCTGGGTCCGGGCGGCAAGGTCGGTCTGTCTGGGCCGACGACCAATAAGACGTGTAAGACGAGGGCCACGTGGATGTCTGGCGCGAGTGGCATAGAGAGTGTGAATGGCGGTGTTGACCCT
>CADCWK010000333.1 GCA_902806375.1 uncultured Thermomicrobiales bacterium | reverse complement strand
GAAAACCGCTGAGGGTCAGTGTCCGATGCTACATCTAGGCCGTTTCGAACCCCAAATCGTTCTCCTGTGGGTCGGATCCGGATCAGCCGGCATCTGTCGTCCCGATGACGCCCCCCTCACAGGTCCTGGCCTGTGACAGCCGGTTCGCATGACAGGCAGAGGTATCCGTCAACCCCGGTCCTGGGGGTACCGCGACCCATGGCGAGCCGTCACCACCCGGAGGTAGAGGCGAGCTTTCGATTGCAGCCGGTCCATTGGAACGCGTAAGCGTCGACCGGGCGGACAGTCGCGTGGAGAGGACCGCCGAACCAGACGAAGCGACGGAAACGATCAGGCGCACGCCATGTGACCAGTCGGAGGTACTCCGATTGGCCTCCCTGGCCATCCCGTTGGCGATCCTGATCGGTACGGCACCCGATTCCCGTGGGATTGTCCAACCGTGGGTCTGCAGCCGCTGCCGGAGATCAATCGGATTGCAACCAGCGTCGGCCGAACCGGAGCCGGACGGACACCTTCATCCATACGAGCGTCAGACGATCCGCCGATCCGCCGATCCGCCGATCCGCCGATCCGCGGGAACGGCGCGACGAGAGAGACATAGAATTCGGGTTGGATTCGGGGGGACGGTCGCGACAGACGTACCAGCCACGAACGCTTCCTGGCAGGATGACGCTGGGGGTCGGGCGCACGTCGCGAATCCAGTAGAAGGCGTTCTGGGGCAGGCGATTGTCCACGGATCTGACCGCCGTAGCTGGTACGGAGGGGAGCTTGCCCAGGGCCGGCACACCCTGAGAGCACCGTTCCCAGCGCGGATCGCTCCGGTCGCGGCAAGCGTCGATCCGAGCGAACCTGGACGAGACCGACACCACCATCCATCTGAGGTGAGGTTGGTCCCCGACGGTCGGTCGCAACGGCACGATGACGGGCGGGTGGAATTCCGTTTGGGGTGAGGTAACGACCCAATGAGGCAGCTGCGTCAATCCATGGCCGCGTCCTCGTAGGAGGACATCAGCTGCACGATGCGTTTGCTTCCTGCCCCCGGATGTTGACTTCCCCACCCGAGCGCAGCAGGAAAAACGGTGAACCGGTCCGGGGTTACCCCAGACCGGTTCACCTTCGGATCATTGACTCCGCGATGTCACCCTTTACCAGGTGTCATCAGCGGAACGGTGACCCATCATCGATTAGCTGGTCCGGCGGCGCAGACCGAAGCCCGCAGCCACGACCCCGGCGACGGCCATCAGCGCGACCAGCGCCCAGGTCATCGAGGTCCCCATGTCCGAGCCACCGGCACCGGTGTTCGGCAGGGACGTCGTACCGCCCGTGGCCGTTCCACTGGTGGTCGTGCCGCCAGTGGTCGTGCCGCCACCGGTCGTGCCATCGCCGGCGTTGCCACCACCGTTGTTGCCACCACCGTTGTTGCCACCACCGTTGTTGCCGTTGCCCGGCTGGGACGTGTCAGCCTTCTTGTTGATGACGATGACGACGATCTTCCCATCGCGGACGGCGATGTCGACCGTGATCGTCACGTTGACGTTGACGGTGAGCGCCACGTAGCCGGCCGGCGCCTTGGTTTCGGTGAAGCTGACGTTCAGCTGCACGTTGACCAGCACGTCCACGTCCACATTGACGAACAGCGACCCCAGGACGTTGGAGATGCGGATCTCGCCGTTCTCATCGGTGGTGTATTCGCCACTGACGGTGATCGGCTGACCCATCATCCCGGCGATCTCGGAGGGGGCAGAGCCGCTGCCTGTCCAGGTCGGGGTGATGACGACGTTGCTGAAGACGGCCCCTTCGAGCCGCTCGCCGTTGCCGGTGTTGACGTCGTTACTGCCGGCGTTGTTGCCGTTGTTGCCGTTACCAGCACCATTGTTGTCGACGCCGGTGTTGACGTTGCCGTTGTTCCCGTTGTCTTCACCGTTGTTGTCGTTGCTGCTTCCGCTCGGGCGCTGCGAGGCGCTGGCGCTCTGCGAGGCGCTGGCGCTCTGCGAGGCGCTGGCGCTCTGCGAGGCGCTGGCGCTCTGCGAGGCGCTGGCGCTCTGCGAGGCGCTGGCGCTCTGCGAGGCGCTGGCGGCGTTGCTCGGGCGCTTCGAGGCGTTGTCCTTGTCGTTCTCGCCGACCTTGATGATGATCAGGTCGACGTTGTTGCGCGGAACCGACGCCGAGGCGCTGGCCGACGCGGACCGGGAAGCGGACTGGCTGGCCGAGGCCGACTGGGAAGCCGACTGGCTGGCAGAAGCCGAGGCGGAAGCTGACTCGCTGGCGGAGGCGGAGGCGGACTCGCTGGCCGAAGCCGACTCATCGGCCTCGACTTCGCAATCAGCCTCGAAGATAGCCTGTCCCTCAGCGTCGAAGTTCTGGGAGAAGGTCTGGCCCTCGAAGACGAACGGCGGGATGATGTCAGCCTTCTGCGGCTCGGACGGGCTGGTGATCCGGTTGAACGCGGCGACGGCACTGACCTCGATCAGGACGAACGGGTTGCTCGCGCTACCCGTGGCCTGGCAAAGGAACACACGGTCGTCGGAACTGGGCGCAGCCGACGGAGCGACCGAGGCGTCCATTGACGGGGCGACCGAGGCGTCCATGGACGGGGCGGCCGACTCCTGAGAGATCGGACCACAGCCACCGTTCGTGATCGCACCAACGTTGGCCTCAAGGAGAACGGGGAAGTCCTCGGTCGCAGCCGTAAACTCTGCCTGGAAGGTCGACTGGTCGAGGACATCGCCATTCGCGCCGATCAAGCCCTCGGTGAAGAGGATGAGGCAGATCTCCGCGCTGACGGTGTTCCCGGCGCTTGCCTGGTCGACCGTCTTAACGCCGAAGAGCCCCGTCATCAGCGCCAGCATGAGCGCCAGTGCGGCGGTGACGCGGAACGCCATGATCGTCTTGTGCATGTACTTCCCCTCCCGGGAGTGTGATTTTGGCCAGAGAGTCCCCACTGCCTGGTGCCGAGGGAGTATACGCGCAAGTCGCGAATAATCAATCGGATTTAGCCTTTCCCGAGGCGCACGGTCCTTCTATTCGACATCCATCTGGTGGGAATCGGCGTGTCGTCGGCAGGGGATGACGGTCTTCGCTGGATCGGCCGGTGAGCCGGGGCGAGTTGGCCGGATGGTCCGGTGATCCGGCCCGGGACACGGTGGGCCGAACGGGGTACCGGTCCCCTGTCCAACGGGTCGACCTGTGCATGGTCGGCCCCCTTTGCCCAACGGCGGCTGGTCAATCGGGCCATCTGCCCGGGGGGTGTGACCGGAACAGTGACCGCCCGCCAGGGCCTGTCGCCCGTGGATCCGTTCCACCCGCTGCGGTTCTGATGGCGCGGGAGCACTGCCCGCGAATCGTTCCGAGCGGTTCCGCGTGGCCGGCCGGTGCAGTCGACCAGGACCGGCCACTGCATCGCCCCTCACTGTCCCGGACGCCGGAGCCTCCGTCCCGTCCTACGGGTTCCTCCCATGGATGTCCGTGACCGGACGGCACCATGGCGGCCCGCACGGAGCGGGGTCGATCGGGGCTGTATCCGTCTGCGCGGCCCCGTCGGCGGGGTCACGCCAGTTCACCGACCTGGCCGGGTGCGCGGGATCCGGTTGACGTTCCCGCGCCGACATGATGCAATGTACTGTACGTACACCCCCTGAGGGTGGGGTGTAGCTCGGGATGGAGACAGGACCCGGCGTCCGCGCCCCGGTTGCCCGTCTGTGACTCCCAGTCCATATCTAGGTGCTCCTCGACCATGTCGATACTACCCGTTGTGGTTTCGAGGGGTCGGTGGTACGATATATGCCCTTGAGCTTCCGGTCGCGCCGAAGCTCGGTGGCCCCGCAGACCGTCATCCCGCACCGCTCGTCCTGACCGAATCCGTGGCGCCGGGCCGAGACCCGTCGCCGAGTACCGTAGGTAGCTGGAGATGACCATGTCCGAGCACACCGATCCCCGTCAGTCTCCCTCCCCAGCCGGTCCCGGCCCGGGCCTGTCGGTCCCGCGGCACTTCACCACCGCCGGGACGGATGTCTACGACGACATCGCCTGGAGCACCCGCACGTCGCGGATCGCCAACCCGGACGGCAGCGTGGTCTTCGAGATGAAGGACGCCGAGGTGCCGGCCGCCTGGTCGCAGGTCGCGGCCGACATCATGGTCTCCAAGTACTTCCGCAAGGCGGGCGTGCCGCAGGTCGCCGCCGACGGCACGCCGCTGACCGACGAGCACGGCCAGCCGGTGCTCGGCCCCGAGCGGTCCGCCCGGCAGGTCATTGGCCGCCTGACCGGCGCCTGGCGCTGGTGGGGCGAGGAGAACGGCTACTTCGCCTCGGCCGAGGACGCCCAGGCGTTCCAGGACGAGCTGGCCCACATGCTGCTGACGCAGATGGCCGCGCCGAACTCGCCGCAGTGGTTCAACACCGGGCTGGCCTGGGCCTACGGGATCACCGGCCCGGCCCAGGGGCACTACTTCGTGGACCCGGCCGACGGCCAGGTCAAGCAGAGCGCCGACGCCTACACCCGTCCGCAGCCGCACGCCTGCTTCATCCAGAGCGTCTCCGACGACCTGGTCAATGAGGGCGGCATCATGGATCTCTGGATCCGCGAGGCCCGCATCTTCAAGTACGGCTCCGGGACGGGGACGAACTTCTCCAGCATCCGGGGCGAGGGCGAGCCGCTGTCCGGCGGCGGCACGTCGTCCGGGCTGATGAGCTTCCTCAAGGTCGGCGACCGGGCGGCCGGGGCGATCAAGAGCGGCGGCACCACCCGCCGCGCCGCCAAGATGGTCACGCTCGACATCGACCACCCGGACATCCCGACCTTCATCTCCTGGAAGGCCAACGAGGAGAAGAAGGTCGCCGCGCTGATGGCCGCCGGCTACTCCAGCGACTTCAACGGCGAGGCCTACGCGACCGTCTCCGGCCAGAACTCCAACAACTCCGTCCGCGTCTCGAACGCCTTCCTCGAAGCCGTCCGCAACGACGAGGACTGGGAGCTGATCCGCCGGACCGACGGCAAGCCGTCGAAGACGCTCAAGGCGCGCGACCTCTGGCGGCAGATGGCCGAGGCGTCCTGGGCCTGCGCCGACCCCGGCCTCCAGTACGACACGACGATCAACGAGTGGCACACCGCGCCGGAGTCGGGCCGGATCAACGGCTCCAACCCCTGCTCGGAGTACATGTTCCTCGACAACTCCGCCTGCAACCTCGCCTCGCTGAACCTGCACAAGTTCGTCGACCCCGAGACCGGCGCGATCGACATCGAGAGCTTCCGCCACGCCGTCCGGCTCTGGACGGTCGTCCTCGAGATCAGCGTCCTGATGGCGCAGTTCCCGAGCAAGGAGATCGCCCGGATCTCCTACGACTTCCGGACGCTGGGGCTCGGCTACGCCAACCTCGGCACCGTCCTGATGCGCTCCGGCATCCCCTACGACTCCGACGAGGCCCGCGCCTTCGCCGGCGCCATCACCGCGATCATGACCGGTGAGTCCTACGCGACGTCGTCCGAGATGGCCAAGCACCTCGGCCCGTTCGCCGGCTACCGGCTCAACGAGCGCCACATGCTCCGCGTGATCCGCAACCACCGCCGGGCGGCCTGGAACGCGCCGGCCGACGAGTACGAGGGGCTGCAGGTCCGCCCGATGGCGATCGACGCCGACAAGGCGCCGGCCGACCTGCTGGCGGCGGCCCGCGATTCCTGGGACCGCGCCCTGGCGGGCGGCGAGCTGTACGGCTACCGCAACGCCCAGGTCTCGCTGCTGGCCCCGACCGGGACCATCGGCCTGCTGATGGACTGCGACACGACCGGCGTCGAGCCCGACTTCGCCCTGGTCAAGTTCAAGAAGCTGGCCGGCGGCGGCTACTTCAAGATCGCCAACCAGAGCGTCGAGCCCGCGCTGGAGAATCTCGGCTACGACGACGCCCAGCGCCGCGACATCATCCGCTACCTGCTCGGCGCGCTCTCGCTGGAGCACTCGCCGCACATCAACCGCGAGTCGCTGAAGGCGAAGGGCTTCACCGACGCCGACCTCGAGAAGATCGAGGCGTCGCTACCGGCGACCTTCGAGCTGAGCTTCGCGTTCAGCCCGTGGACGCTGGGCGAGGAGACGCTGGGCCGGCTCGGCTTCGGCATGGAGCAGGCGACCGCGCCGGACTTCGACCTGCTGCGGGCGCTGGGCTTCAGCAACGCGCAGATCAACGAGGCCAACGAGTTCGTCTGCGGCACGATGACCGTCGAGGGGGCGCCGCACCTGCGTGACGAGCACCTGCCGGTCTTCGACTGCGCCAACAAGAACGGCAAGAAGGGCGTCCGCTACATCAGCGCCCACGGCCACATCGCCATGATGGGTGCCGCCCAGAGCTTCCTGTCCGGCGCGATCTCCAAGACGATCAACATGCCGCACGAGGCGACCATCGAGGACATCGAGGCCGTCCACATGGAGTCGTGGAACCACGGCATCAAGGCGATCGCGCTCTACCGTGACGGCTCCAAGATGAGCCAGCCGCTCTCGACCAAGAGCGACCGGCTCAGTGAGGACGAGATCGAGGCACTCGACCCGGAGGAGATCAAGCAACTGATCGCCGACGCGGTCGCCGAGGCGGTCGCGCAGGCCGAGGCCAGCCTGGCCGCCGAGCACGAGACGGCCGCCGCCCGGCTCGCGGCCGCCGAGGCCCGCGCCGCCGCCGCCGCCGCCGAACTGGCCCAGCTCAAGGCTGCCGCCGGGCAGCCTGCGTCCATGGCCACGGGCGCCAGCCCGGCCCCGTACCGCCGCCGGCTGCCGGCCCGCCGCCAGGGCTTCACCCAGGAGGCCCGGGTCGCCGGGCACAAGGTCTTCCTCCGGACCGGCGAGTACGAGGACGGCACCCTCGGCGAGATCTTCATCGACATGCACAAGGAGGGCGCCGCCTACCGGTCGATGATCAACAGCTTCGCGATCGCGATCTCCAAGGGCCTCCAGTACGGGGTGCCGCTGGAGGAGTTCGTCGAGACCTTCACCTTCGTGCGGTTCGAGCCGCAGGGCATGGTGACGGGCCACCCGAACATCAAGATGGCGACGTCGATGATCGACTACGTCTTCCGCGTCCTCGGGCTGGAATACCTGGGCCGGACGGACCTCGTCCAGGTCCAGCCGGAACTCGAGGACCTGCTCCCGCAGGGACCGGTCGATGCCACCGCGGCGACCGGCTCGTCGGACGCCCCGTCCTTCCCGGACTGGCCGGGCGCCGCGAACACCACGCCGGCTCTGGTGTCGCCCGCCGTCGCTGAGCCGGTCCAGGCCATCGCCGCTCCGGCGGTCGCAGCGCCACCCATCGCCTCGGCGAGCGGGGTAGGGCATGTCGAGCACCAGTCGGTGAACGGCAACGGGAATGGCCACGCCAACGGCAATGGCCATCACCACGAGGCGGTCAGTGCCATGCCGGAGCTCAGGGTGCCGACGACCGCGGTCGCCGAGCGCCCGGTGACGGACACGCAGGCCTTCGCGGTGATCCCGACGTCCGGGCCGGTTGGCGGCGCCAACCAGATGGACGCCTACCTGTCCGAGATGATGGGCGACGCGCCCTTCTGCGACGTCTGCGGCCACATCACCGTCCGCAACGGCGCCTGCTACAAGTGCCTCAACTGCGGGAACAGCCTCGGCTGCTCGTAGCGGTCCGGCTCCGGCCGGGACGATGTGAACGAAGCGGCCCCGGCGGGAGTGATCCTGCCGGGGCCGTTCTCGGTCTGTGGCCAGTGGGATTCGCCGTGACGGTATTCAGGAGCGCAGGCCACCTGCGGTCCGGATACCGCTTTGCCGCGCGGACACCTGGACTCTGGTCAATCGGTCAGGTCAGTGACCTTCGAGGCTCAGCTCTGCTCCCGGTCCCCGATGCGCAACAGCCGGTCGAACATCGCCTCGGTTGCGGCTACCAGCGTCCGTGGGTCCCGCTCCGCGGTCAGATAGGCCGCCTGGTAGCAGGCGAGCGCGAGCTGTGATGCCAGGGCCGCCGTCGACTGGTCGGCCCCGCGCGCGACGAGAATGTCCCCGAGGAGCCCGGCGAGATGCTGGAGCTTCAGAGCGCTCCGTGCCCGGAGTTCGGCGTTACTGGCGACGATCCTGGAGTGCCACATGAACGCCTCCGGGTCGTCGGTCATCCGGATGCACAGGGCAATGACGACCTCGCGGAGCTGAACGATGGCTCCGGCGAGGTCGGCGGGCGGTGGGACGGAAGCCTGGCCGTGGAAGTCGCCGATCGCGTCAAGGATCTCCTGGTGGCGAGCGAAGACGACCTCCTGCTTGTCCCCGAAGTACCGGAAGAACGAGGTGCGACCAACCTCCGCCCGATCGACGATGTCGGTTACGGATACGGCGTCGAATCCCCGCTCCCGGAACAGCTCGTTCGCCGCCTGGACGATTCGCTCCCTCGCCTGGATCTGCTTGCGCTCCCGCAACGGCACCTGATCTCGCATGGACC
Organism: uncultured Thermomicrobiales bacterium; assembly: GCA_902806375.1. Taxonomy (GTDB): domain Bacteria; phylum Chloroflexota; class Chloroflexia; order Thermomicrobiales; family UBA6265; genus CADCWK01. Next base: position 12,164 of record CADCWK010000333.1, on the reverse strand, counting down.
CACTATACATGGGCGGACTGCGTATGATAAAGTACTTAGTACCAAATGGTATCCGGTATGTTTAATACCGAGGCAGCCAGTGGGACACGAACCAGAGGAGCACAGGATGACTCAGGCGACCAGGACCATCGTCATGACGGGCGCGACCCGCGGTATCGGGCGATTCGCCGCGATCCGGATGCTGCGCGACGCCCCGGATCTGCATCTCGTCATCGTTCTGCGAGATCGCGACCACCGGGCCTTCCTCGACGGGATCACCACGGCCAGCGGCAACCGCAACGTCAGCGCGGTGACGGCCGATCTGGCGTCGCTCGCCAGCATCCGCGCCGCAACGGCCACCCTCCGCGCCCAGCTAGGCGACGGTGAGTTGCCGCCATTGCATGGGTTCGTCGGCAACGCGGGACTGCAATTCCTGAACGCGACGCAGGTCTCGGTCGACGGCTTCGAGCAGACGTTTGCCGTGAACGTCCTCGCCAATCACCTCATCATTCAGGAACTCATGGACGACTTCGTCCCACCCGCCCGGATCGTCCTGACCACCAGCGACACGCATTTCGGCGACTTCGCCCACAACATGGGCATGGTCCCGGCGCCCGCATGGCGTCCGGTCGACCAACTCGCGCGGCCGGGAACGGCTGATCATGCCGACTCGGCGACCGCTGGGCGAACCGCCTACTCGACCAGCAAGCTGGCCGTCATCTACCAGGTCCATGCGCTGGCCCGGCGGCTTCCGGCTGGCGTAAGCGTCTATGCCTACAACCCGGGGCTCGTTCCCGGAACCGGGCTCCAGCGTGACGCTGGGCCGTTCACTCGCTTCGTGTTCGGGGCGATCATGCCGCTGATGACCATTACGCCCATGGCCAGCCGACCGGAAACAGCTGGTGCCAATCTGGCGGCGGCGGTGATCGGACCCGTATTGGGCGAGAGTGGCACGTACATCAGCGGCAGGAGGGCCGAGCGGTCGTCGGACGAGTCCTATGACCGCGCCCGGGAGGCCGAGATCTGGGCGACGGCCGACCGGTTGCTGGGTATCGGGGCAGGGACACCAGCAGGGGACACCCACTCATTTCCGGTGGGAGTCGCGGCCGAGTAGTCGTTGGCGGTCGAATCCAGGCGTACCCCGCACCATCTGCTCCCTGGCGCCGATGCCAGGGAGCAGGGCTCGTCCGCGGTCTTCGTCTGACCCAGTCGACCGACCGTTCCGGCGGCCGGTTGGGAATCGTCAGCGGGCGTCGACGCGTCGCAGGACCATGCCCCCGTGATAGAGCACGCCGTCGACGAACTCTCCGTCGGCGGTGAAGCCCGTGTCATCGACATAATCAATGTGGTCGCCCGTCAGGGTGTATCGGCCCTGGTAGGCGGACGCCCGGTCGCCCCGGGCTTCGTCGTAGCGGCCGCCGGGCAGGAGTTCGTGGCGGACGTGCCCGTCGTCCGTGACCCACATGCCGACGTAGCGGTCCTGGGAGTGGTCAGTGGCTATTGGGGATGCTCCTGATCAGGTGACTGACGGGGCGTCGATCGTCAGCTGCGGTTCGGGATCGTCCGGAAGTGCCCGCAAGAGCGCAAGAAGATCGTTAGCCCAGTCGCAGATCGTAATCGCCTGCTGGGCGACCCAGGCATCATCCGCTTGATAATCCGCGGCGATTCGACGTTCCTTGATCCGCTTGCCGAGAATATTGATCTCCCGGCCAGTCGGGGTGTCGAGATGGCGATACCAACCCCAGACACGATCGTGGGTCACGACAGCATGCGGAAACTCATGGTCGAGGGCGTAGCGGGCAGCGATCCCATAGCAGGCATAATACGCTCGACTGACTGCGGAACGACGCGATGCATCATCTGGCCGGATTGCCAGTATTCGGGCAACTGTCAGGTAATCGGTCCAGTCGAATGGCGTCACGCCGGCTCAATCGTCACGATGAGCTCCGGGTCGACCATCGCACCAGCATCCAGCCACCACTCGTGATCGAAGCGATGGAGTTGGGTAGTGGCGACATCGGCCGGGTCCGTGACCCGGATTACGACGTACCAGCTGAGGGACCCGTCCTCCGGGTCGTTCTGTGACCTGATGACGAGGCCGGACGCCTCTGGGAAGTACTGCGGCGTTCGCACGACGATCTCGTCCAGGAGCGCAGCGACACGTGGGTGCGCCGCGACGATGTCGAAGACTCGCTCGTCCTGGACGTCGTAGGCTGCGTTGACGATAGCCCGCGATGGCAGCGGTACCAGTGGATTCTGCCCGGTCTCCGATGGACGGTCATCGACATACCGCCTGGCCATGGTGGTGTCCTTCCCCTCGCTACGTGCCAAGTGTAGCGGCTGCCCAGCGCGATCAGGACCCCGGGCCCGGGGCATACGTGTCGTGACCAGACTGTGATCAGACCGGAGGCCGCCGGGGTCACTCCCGCAGCGACGGGTACCGCCAGGCGACGAGAGCGATCCCGATCAGGGCGATGGTGCTGGCCCCGGCGACGGCGACCGGGGCACCGGCGGCCTCGGCGATCAGCCCGGTCGGGAGCTGGCCGAGCGGCAGCAGTCCCCACGTCAGCAGGTAGATCGAGAAGACGCGGCCCCGCTTGTCCTCGTCGACGCGGAGCTGGAGGGCCGTCTGGTTCATCGCCAGGAAGGTCGCGCTGGCGAAGCCGCCGAGGAACAGCAGGATCAGCGCGACGACGAGGTTCGCGGACAGGGCGAAGGCGATCACGAAGCCGCCGAAGGTCGCCGCCGTGATGATCTGGATGCCGCGCCACGAGAGCGGTGCCTGGGAGCGGGCGACGAACAGCGCCCCGGCGACCGTTCCGAGGCCGATGCTGGCCAGCAGGACGCCCAGGCCAGAGGCGCCGATGTCGAGGACGTCGTCGGCGAAGACCGGCATCAGGTTGATGTACGGCATGACGAGGACATTCGTCATGAGGGAGAGCAGCACCAGGCCCGTCAGGATCGGACTCGCGGCGACCGTCCGGAGACCGAGCAGGAAGCTGGAGCGGCCGGCGGCACCCCGGCTCATCCGCCCGGCTGCGGCGGCTGGCAGGCGATTGGTCGTGTAGAGGGCGAGGATCTGGAGGACTGCCGCCAGCGTGAACGTCCCGGCGACGCCAACCACGGCGATCAGGATCCCGGCGATGGCTGGCCCGACGACGCGGGTGGCGTTCTGGGTCGCGGAGTTGAGCGCGACGGCGTTGGCCATGTCCACGCGGTCGACCAGCGACGGCACCATCGTCGTCCGGGTCGGGAAGATGAACGACATGACGGCGCCGTACATCGCCGCGACGACCAGCAGCGACCAGGGCTGGATCAGGTCCGTCGCGATCAGCACGGCGAACAGCGCCGAGATCAGCATCACGCCCCACTGGGACAGCCGGAGGACCTGCCGCCGGTCCGACCGGTCCAGGATGACTCCAGCCGGGACGGCCAGCACCAGCATCGGGATGCCGCCCGCGAACCCGGCCAGACCGACGAACGTGGCGGACCCGGTCAGGTCATAGGCCAGCCAGCCGACGGCCGTCTGGTACATCCAGAAGCCGGTGTTGGTCGCCAGCGTCCCGAGCATCAGCATCGCGAAGGCGGGGTAGACCCGGATCGAGTGGAGGATGCCCGTCGAGGCGAGCGGGTCCGCTGGGTCGCCGGCGTCGATCTTCGATTCCTGGGTCGCCACCGGTGGATATCCCTGCGTCATGACGTCGTGGCGAGAACCGCCCACCGGGCAGTCGGTCAGGCAACCTTAGCACTGACCATGGGGCAAAGGAAGAAGCGTTCCACTGGTCGGACGGGTCGCCGTATCCTCGCGCCGGGGGCCCACAAGGGAGGTCGACCATGACCGGGCACCCTCACGCCACAGCATGCCCTACCCGGACGGACAGGCCGACTCCCACCGGACCCGACAGGGTGAGTTGCTAACGAATCGTATGGAATATGCGTCAGTGTGGAGTGGTGCACCGGGACCGATCGGCACCGGTCGATGGTCGCGGTCACCCAAACGAGGAGCATGACGTGAAGGTTGGTATCCAGGTCTCACAGTTCAACTATCCCGGCGGCACCGCGGCCATCGGTCCGACGTTCGCCGACATCGCCCGCCGCTCCGACGCCGCCGGGTTCTCGTCCCTCTGGGTGATGGACCACTTCTTCCAGATCGAGATGGTCGGGCCCGCGGAGGACCCAATGCTCGAGGGCTACGGCGCCCTGGCCTTCGCCGCCGGCCTGACGGAGAACGTCAAGCTGGGCACCCTCGTCACCGGCGTCACCTATCGCCATCCGGGTCTGCTCGCCAAGACGGTCACGACGCTCGACGTGCTGTCCGGCGGCCGGGCCTACCTCGGCATCGGCGCCGCCTGGTACGACCGGGAGCACGCCGGACTGGGTGTCCCGTACCCGCCGCTCGCCGAGCGGTTCGAGCGGCTGGAGGAGACGCTCCAGATCGTGAAGCAGATGTGGTCCGACGACACCGGGCCGTATGACGGCAAGCACTTCCATCTCGCCGAGACGCTCAACAGCCCGCAGCCGCTCAGCCGGCCCCAGCCACCGATCATGATTGGAGGCAGTGGCGAGAAGAAGACGCTTCGCCTGGTCGCCCGGTACGCCGATGCCTGCAACCTGTACTCGTCTCCGGAACTCGGACACAAGCTCGATGTCCTCAAGGGCCACTGCGACGACCTCGGCCGCGACTACGCCACGATCGAGAAGACGACCATCGCGGTCGCGGCCGTGACGGAATCCGGCACTGGCCAGACGCAGACTCCCGCCCAGTTCCTCGAGACCCTGGAGCGACAGGCCGCCCTCGGGATCGACCACGTCATCCTGAGCGTCCCCAACCTGACCGACCCCGGCATCCTCGAGCTGATCGGTGAGCGGATCATCCCGGCCGCGGCCGAGTTGAAGGTCGCCGGGCGATAACGACGGGTGCTATCCGGGCCGGACCGCCGTGTCGCTCGCCCGCTGATGGAGCGGAGTCATCCGTCCACACAGCGTCTCGAAACGGGTGAGCGCGTCCCGCTCACCCGTGACCTCGACCGATGACCGGCGCCGCGCGGCCGCGAGATCGATCGTCCCGCCGAGCAGGTCGAAGGCGGTCATCGGATCGGCCCGGACGATGACGTCGGGATGGGTGCCGGGACCGATCTCCACGGTCACGCCCGCTTGGCTGACATCGATCACGATCGGTTCCCGGTCCACCCGGAACTCCACGACGAGCGGACCCAGGTCGGACGCCGGGACATCCCGCAGCACCCCGGTCGCCAGCATGATCAGCCAGCGCCCGGCGAAGCGATCGTCCCCCTGGCCGGTGGCCAGCAACGGCCCGCCCCACCGGGCGAGCGCGACGACGACCGGCAGGAGATCGTGCCCGCGGTCGGTCAACCGGTAGATGGAGCTCGCGGCGGGCGGGGGAAGCTCGGCGCGTTCGATGATGCCCGACTCCTCGAGCGACCGCAACCGCTCGGTCAGGAGGTTGCTGGCGATCCCGGTGAGCCCGGCCCGCAGGTCGCTGAAGCGACACGGGCGGATCAGCAATTCCCGGATGATCAGGAGAACCCACCGGTCCCCGACCTGGTCCAGCGACCGGGCGATCGGGCAGAACTGGCCGTAGCTCCGCATGGCCGCCTCCGTAGTTGAAATAATAAACAGATCAGAATAGATTATACACCGTACTGCCGACCACGACACGAGGAGACCCTAGCATGACGGATGCTCGTTCGTTGCGCCGATCCACCGGACCCGATGCCAGCCGCTGGGCGACCCTGGCGGTCCTCTGTGGGGCCGTCTATCTGATCAACGCCAGTACGACGCTGATGAACGTCTCGCTCCCCACGCTCGTGACGGCGCTCGATGCCACCAACGTGCAGTTGCTCTGGGTCGTCGCCGCGTTCAACCTCACGTTCGCCGCCTTCGTCCTCGCGGCGGGCGGCCTGAGCGATCGGTTCGGCCGCCAACGTGCCCTCCTGCTGGGGCTGGCCGTGTTCGGGGTCGCCGCCGGGGCCGGGGCCGGGAGCCGGGACCCGGAGCAGTTGATTGCCTGGCGCGCGGTCATGGGCGTCGGTGCCGCCATCATCTTCCCGACGACGCTGTCGATCATCGCCAACGTCTTCCCCGATCGCCGTGAGCGCGCCCGGGCGATCGGGATCTGGGGGGCGACTACGGGCTTCGCCATCGCGACCGGTCCGATCGGCGGTGGCTTCCTGCTGAAGTACCTCTGGTGGGGGAGCACCATGGCCGCCCTGGCGCCCGTGGCACTGGTCGTCGCGATCATGGCGTTCCGGCTGGTGCCCGATTCCCGCGATCCCGCCGCCCCACGGCTCGACTGGCCGGGTCTGACGCTCTCGACGGCGCTGTTGGGCACGCTCGTCTACACGATCATCGAGGCCCCGGAGGCGGGCTGGACCAGTCCGGTCTCGCTGATCGGCTTCGCGGTCTCCGCCGTCCTCCTGGTCGCCTTCGTCCTCGCCGAGCGGGCGTCGGCCCAGCCGCTGCTGGACGTCCGCCTGTTCCGGAACCCGCGTTTCTCCGCGACGAGTGCCTCGGTCACGCTGGCGTTCTTCTGCCTGTTCGGCTTCATCTTCCTGATCACCCAGTACTTCCAGTTCCTGCAGGGCTACTCCCCGCTCGAGACCGGCGTGCGGCTCCTGCCCGTGGCGTTCTCGATCGCCATCGCCTCGCTGCTGGGCACGAGACTGGCCGTCGCCGTCGGGACCAGGGCCGTCGTCGCCGCCGGGCTTGCCTGCCTGAGCGTCGCGTTCTTCTGGATCTCCCGCTCGGACCTCGCCACGGACTACCCCGAGATCGTCGGGCAGATGCTGATGCTCGGCATCGGGATGGGGCTGACGTCCGCCCCGGCGACCGAGGCCATCATGGGGGTCGTCTCGAAGGAGCAGGCGGGAGTCGGTTCGGCCGTCAACGACGCGACCCGCGAACTCGGCGGCACGCTGGGCGTCGCGGTCATCGGCAGCGTCTTCGCCTCCATCTACCGGGACCGGCTCACCGACGTCCCGGCGGGATCGGATCTGCCGGCGGCGGCACTGACCCAGAGCCAGGATTCCATCGGTGCCGCCCTGGGCGTGGCCCGGCAGATCGGTGCCGACGGGCAACCCGCGCTGGCCGAGCGGCTCGTGACCCTCGCCGCGGACGGCTTCCTGGACGGGTTCGCGGTCGGGTGCCTGGTCGCGGCGGTGGTGGCGCTGGTGGGGGCGGGCATCGCGGGTCTCCTGCTCCCGTCTCATCCGACCGCGGAGGCCGCGTCCGTCCCCCTGCCCGCGGCGGCCGCCGAACCACGGTCGCCCGTCCCGGTGGCCACTGCCGGAGAGTAGCGGGCGTTGCCAGGCGATCCCCGGTCCGACGGTCGCCTGACCGGCCAGGACCGGCGGTCGCCCTGGTGACGGGCATGGCCGTCAGGCCGTCAGGCCGTCGGGTCGGGGATCAGGGTCGGCCGCGTCCGGGTCAGCCCGAGGAAGGCCGCCGACAGGAAGACGCTGCACGCCAGGATGATCAGGCTCAGCGGCACGGCGGTATCCTCGCCGGCGACCCCGACGAGTGGCGCGACCAGCGCCCCGACCGCGAAACTCATCAGCCCGAGCAGGGCCGACGCGCTGCCGGCCATGTGCGGGTAGTCGTTCATGGCGAGCGCGGTCACGTTTGGGCCGATCAGCCCGTTGGAGATCGCCACCAGGAACAGCCCGCCGACCAGCCCGGCCAGCCCGAGGTCCAGCAGGTTGACGATGACCAGCACCGTCAGGGCGCCGGCGAGGTTGAGGCTGACGCCGATCGCCAGCATCCGCCGCATGGGGACGCGGCTGATCAGCCGGGCGTTGACCTGGCTCATGCCGATGAAGCCGACCGCGATCGCGCCGAACAGTACCGCGAACAGTTGCTCGGAGACGCCGTAGAGATTCTGCAGGACGAACGACGAGCCGGCGATGTGGGCGAACATCGTGCCCAGCGCCATGCCCATCATCAGCGCGTAACCGACGAACGTCCGGTTGCGCAGCAGCGTCGAGAAGGCTCCGACCGTCGACCGGAGGCCCGCCGAGCTGCGCTGATCCGACCGGCTGGTCTCGGGCAGGAACCGCCAGGCGACCGTCAGCAGGACGGCGCCGATTCCGACCAGCACGAGGAAGATGCCGCGCCAGTCGGTGACGAGCAGGATGCCGCCGCCCAGCGTCGGGGCCAGGATCGGCCCGACGCCGTTGGCCAGCATCATCAGCGAGAAGAACTGGGCGGCCCGGATGCCGCTGAACAGGTCCCTGATGATCGCGCGGGAGACGACGATCCCGGCCGAACCGGCGAACCCCTGCAGGAAGCGGCACAGGATCAGGGTCTCGACGTTCGGGGCGACCGAGCAGAGGAACGAGGCGACCATGAAGCCGACAATGCCGACCATCACCGGTGGGCGGCGGCCGACGACGTCGCTGATCGGCCCGGCGACGAGCTGGCCCAGCGCCAGCCCGAGCAGGCAGGCGCTCAGGGTGAGCTGGACGAGCGAGGCCGATGTGGCGAGGTCCCGCTGGATCGTCGGCAGGCCCGGGAGGTACATGTCGATCGAGAGCGGCCCGACGATCGAGAGGCTGGCCAGGATGATGACGAGGACGCCGGTCCGGCGCCCGGCGACCAGTCCGTCCGTCGCCGCGCCACCCGCCGCCACGTTGACCTGTCGCTCCCGTTGCCCCGTCAGCGAACCCGCCATCGTCCGTCGATCCCCTCATGGCCCATCCGACCGGAACATCGTCCCGGCCGCGAACGGCGCCCATCGTCGTCAGTGATCCGGCGCACGGCGCGGCCGGGCCTCGGTCATGCCTCGTGGGATGACCGGCGGCCGCCATGGCCGGAGACATTGACACCTCTGGACGGTGAGGGACCCGAACAGGATACCGCGCCGGCGATCGATCCGGGGACCGGTGACGATGTCGCGGGGCGCGTACCGGTCCTGGCCGAGGACTCCGGGCGACGCGACCCGCGTGACCAGTGGGGCCCATGGTCGCGATCCGCGAACAGGGATGGCAGCGGAGCAGGTCCGGTTCCACGACGATGCCACCTGCCGCCCGTGCTTCCTCGCGACACGTGACGGACGGATGGTGTCGCCGGGACGGCCGGATCCCCCCTGCATCTCATTGACGCTTGCCTGCCTGACACGGTAGGTTCCATTGCGACCGCCTGCCCAGCATGCGTTGCAGGTTGGATCGCACCGGTCGATCCGCCTCCCTGATCCCGACACCCCGAGGGAACCCCACTCCGATGGAAGCGACACTTGCCCCGGCGCGGCCGGACCCGGCCCGCACGATCCGCCGGCCACGGCGCCTGCTGACCGTCGTGGCGCTGCTCACCCTGCTGCTGGCCGGGCTGCCCGTCGTCAACCAACCGGCGGCGGCCGTCCAGGACGTCGTGGACTACACGGGGACCGGGGCGCTGGTCCTGGGGGCGGAGTCGGTCAATGTCCGCGACTGCGCCGGGTTCGACTGCGACACGATCGGGACGCTGACCGTCGGCGAGCGGGTCGTGATCGCCGGTCCGGAGGAGGACGGCTTCCTCCCGGTCGACTCCCAGACGGGTGATCTGTCCGGGTACGCCTACGCGCTCTACATCAGCATCGACGGGCTGCCGGCACCGTGGCTGGAGGAGGGCGCGGCCGGCTGCAACCGTGTCGCCCTCGCGTTCAACATCGGCGTCGGCCAGCCGTTCGACTACGGCATCCTGGCGACGCTGCAGGAGTGGGAGGTCCCGGCGACCTTCTTCGCGATGGGCTGGACGACGGACCGCGACCCGGAGACCGTCCAGGCGATCGTCGACGCCGGCTTCCCGATCGGCACCCACGGCTACTCGTCGATCGACCTGCCGACGAGTTCCGACGCCGACATCGTCGCCGACCTCCAGTCGTCGGCGGACAGCATCCGGGCCGTGGCGGGGGACAACTGGATCCCGTATCACACGCCGTTCGCCGCCTCGACCGACGAGCGCGTCCGGACGCTGATCTCGGCCGAGGGCTTCCTGCCGGTCGGCTGGCGGATCTCGGCGGCCGACTACGCCGCTGACGCCGATCCCGACGCGATCTGGGAGCGGGTCGTGCCGAACATCTACGACGGCGCCATCGTCGAGATGCACATCGACGCCCCGAACAGCGCCGCCTCGACCGGTGTCGCGCTGCCGTGGATCATCGAGGCGCTGCTCGCGCGGGACTACCAGTTCGTCACGATCCCGGACATGTCGCTGCCCTGCGGCGTGACGACCAGCGACCTCGAAGGCGGTTCGACGGCGGACGCCACGCCCGCCGCGACGACTCCGGAGGCCAGCGGCGCCCGGACGAATCCAGTCGTGACCGCCGCCGGGTAGCTCGCATCGTCACCGAACCTGTCCGGACGACGGCGCGTACCCATCCGGGTGCGCGCCGTGGCGTCTCCCACGCTACCCTGAGCGGGACGATGGAACGACCCGCACGATCGAACGCCGAGAGGACGCCGATGGAACCCGGAACCGCGCAGCCCGGCCTGCCGTTCGACCAGATCTCCCGCGACTACCTGGCCCTGGCGTTCGGGCTGGACCAGCATATCGCCGGCTTCATCGACGCCTACAGTGGCCCGCCGGAGATCCGCGACCGGCTGGTCCGGGCTGAACCCGCCACGCCCGACGGGTTGCTGGAGCAGGCGCGGGCGCTGGTGATGCAACTCGAGGGCGGTGATGACCTCCCCGGTGACCGGCGCGCGTTCCTGCTCGCCCAGTCGCGGGCGATGGTCGCGCTGGCGGAACGCCTCGCCGGGGCCGAGCTGAGCTACGAGGACGAGGTCCGGCGTTGCTTCGACGTCCCGGCGGCGCGGACGCCGGACGAGGTCTTCGACGCCGCACTGGTCGACCTCGACGAGGCGTTGCCCGGTCGCGGCTCGGGCGACCTCGATGGGCGGATGGCGGCGTGGAAGCGCGGCTACGTCGTCGAGCCGGAGACCGCCCGCCGGTTGCTGGACGTGATCGTCCCGGAGATCCGGGCCCGGACCCGGCGGCTGGTCGAGCTGCCGGAGGGCGAGTCGGTCGCGTTCGAGCTGGTCTCGGACAAGCCGTGGAGCGGCTACAACTGGTACCTCGGCGGGGCACGGTCACTGGTCGAGATCAACACCGACCTGCCGATCCACGTCAACGGGCTGACCGGGCTGGTCTGCCACGAGGCCTACCCCGGCCACCACACCGAGCACACGCTCAAGGAGCAGCGGCTGTTCCGGGCGCGGGAGTGGGGTGAGTTCTCGGTCCAGCTGATCTCGACGCCGCAGGCGGTGATCTCCGAGGGGATCGCGACGCTGGCCGAGTCGATCGTCTTCCCCGGCGATGAGGCGATCCGATGGCAGGTTGCCGAGCTCTACCCGGCCGCCGGGGTCCAGGGCGATGCCGACCAGGAGATCCTGATCCAGCGGGCGCAGCGCACCTTGCGGGCACTGTCATCCACCGCCGCCCTGATGCTGCACGCCGACGGCCGGAGCGAGGACGAGGTCGTCGCCTGGCTGAAGCGGTACGGGCTCCGGACGGAGGAGGAGGCCCGCCACCAGCTCCGCTTCCTGACCGACCCGCTCTGGCGCGCCTACGTCTTCACCTACCACGCCGGTCGCGACCTGCTGGCCGGCTGGCTGGCCCAGGGCGACCCGGCGACGGTGGACGAGCGCTTCGTTCGGCTCCTGACGACGCCGACCACCCCGGCCGGGATCCTGGCCGACACGACCGGCTAGCCACTGCAACGAGGAGTCTGTGAAAAAGCCAGGAGGGCCGCCGATCGCTCGGCGGCCCTCCTGGCTTCGTCTGTGTCATTGGCGCCTGACGGGCAGGGATGTCGTCCGGAGTGAGTCAGGCGGGATATAGGGAGCGTAGCGACGACCGCGACGTGACTAGCGGGTCGGCCAGCCGACGTGCTGGCTGCGCTGGTAGTTCTGCATGTCCTTGCGGGCCTCGTCGGCCGTCGGGTAACCGGCGCCGGAGTGGGCGATGCCCGAGTAGTAGCGATCGAAGCGCGTGCTGGCATTGCGGCTGGCGAAATCGAAGAACGAGAGGAAGGTCTTCATCGGGTGCTCCTGGAGATGCGTTGGGCGATGGGAATCCGGGATCGGGCTGGGCGGATTGCGCGGTGCTAGCGCGTCCAGTCCAGCGGGTGGCCGGCGGCGTTGCGGATGTCGCGTCGCGCCTCGTCGGCGGTCGGGTAGCCGGCGCCGGAA
>CADCWK010000332.1 GCA_902806375.1 uncultured Thermomicrobiales bacterium | reverse complement strand
CCAGACAACGACCATTCTCCGCGACATCACGGTCAACGTCGGCCGGACGGGGAGCCTGAATCCGCTGGCGCACCTCGAGCCGGTGCAGATCGGCGGTGTGACCGTCAGCCGGGCGACTCTCCACAATGAGGACCTGATCGCCAGTCTCGACCTGCGCATCGGCGACACCGTCATCGTCCAGCGAGCCGGGGACGTCATCCCGCAGATCGTCAGTGTCCTGCCCGAGCGCCGGACGGGAAGCGAGGTCCCCTGGCGGATGCCCGATGTCTGCCCGGTCTGCGGCTCACCGGCCATCCGGAAAGAGGGGGAGTCGGCCCGGTACTGCTCGAACCCCGAGTGCCCGGAGCGGCTCCGGCAGGAGTTGCTGCACTTCGTCAGCCGGGGCGCGATGGACATCTCCGGCCTGGGCGACCGGCTGATCACCCGCTTCATCGAGCTGGGGATGATCCACGACGCGTCCGACATCTACGCGCTGGACTGGGACCGGATCGGGCAGTTGGAGCGGCTGGGCGAGAAGAGTGCCACCAAGCTCCGGGAAGCGGTCGAGGGCAGCAAGATGCGGCCGCTGCAGCGGCTGATCTTCGCGCTTGGCATCATCCACGTCGGAGAGCGGGCGGCCCGTCTCCTGGCCGAGCGGTTCGGCTCGCTCGACTCGCTGTCGAAGGCGACGGCGGACGAGATCGCCGCCATTGGCGGGATCGGCAAGGTCCTGGCGGACAGCATCGTCGCCTGGTTCGCCGAGCCGCGGAACCAGACCCTCATCGCCAAGCTGGCCGAGCGGGGGGTGCAGACCGACGAGCGGGTCGAGGGCGGACCGTCCTCCGACCGCCTGGCGGGGCAGAGCTTCGTCCTGACCGGACGGCTCTCCACCATGACGCGCCCCGAAGCCGAGGAGCGGCTGCGCCGCGCCGGGGCGGCGGTGTCAGGCTCGGTCTCGAAGAAGACGACCTATCTCGTCGCGGGGGAGGACGCCGGTTCCAAGGCCAGCAGGGCCCGGGAACTCGGCACGACGATCATCGACGAGGCGACCCTGGGGCGGCTGCTGGCGGGAGAGGACATCGGGCCCGATGTCCCCGCGCCCCTGACCGGTTCTCCGGCTCCTGGCGAGCGCTCATAGGGCGTGGTCGCCCTCCGGTCCGTGCTGGTACACCTCGGGATCGACCTCGACTGGCGCTGCGGTGGCCAGCGCCGGGTCGGCGTCATCCTCCTCCATGACGGTGCCGGGCATCGGCGCCGTGAGCTCCGCGGGGCTGAGGGCCAGCGCCGCCCGTACCCGAGCGGGCCAGTCGATCTCGGCCGGAACCGCCGCGTCCATCGATGCGCCCAGCGGCAGCAGGGCCGGGTGGCCGGCGTGTTGATGGATCCACCGGTTCAGGATGGCGGTCTCGTCGACGCCGGAGTTGTCCAGCGGCGGGACGCCGACGGCCAGGTAGCGACGCCACGACCGGGCCAGCCGGTCGGCGGCATCGGCCTCATCTCCCGGGCCGGCGGCGATCTGCGCCCACCGCCGGCCCTCGACGATCAGGTTCAGGTCGTACGTGCCGGCGATCACACCGGGCTGGACGAGCAGCAGGGTGTGGTGGACCGTCGCGTCGTTCATCTGCTGCTGGACGCTGACGATCTGGTTGGCGGTCGCGATGCTGTTCCGGATCCGGGCCGCCCGCTCGAAGTCGAGCCTGTCGGCCGCCGCGACCAGACCGTGCTGGAGCCGGTCGAACAGCACCGACTCATCCCCCTCCAGGAAAGCGATCAGGTCGTCGACCAGCGACCGGTACTCGTGCCGCTCGACCTTGCCGGTGCAGGGGCCGAGGCACTTGTGCAGGTCGAGCTGGATGCAGGGGGAGCCGTAGGACCGGGCGTCCCGGAACGACCGTGGGCAGGTCCGCAGCGGGAGGACGTCATTGAGGAACTCGACCGTCCGGCGCGCGCCGCTGGTGTTCCGGTACGGACCGAAGTAGCGGGCGCCGTCGTCGGGCCGGTCCCGCACGACGGTCATGCGGGGCCAGGGGTTGGCGAGGTCGATGCGGATGTAGGGATAGCGCTCGGACGAGCGCAGGGCCGTGTTGTAGCGTGGCTCGTAGCGCCGGATCAGCTGTGACTCCAGCAGCAGGGCGTCGATCTCGGACCCCGTGACGACCGTCTCGATCCGGTCGAGGTGTTCCAGCAGGCCGTCCATCTTGCGGGTGTAGCCGACCGGCTGGCTGAAGTAGGAGCCGACCCGGTCGCGCAGGTTCTTGGCCTTGCCGACGTAGATGACGTGGTCGTAGCGGTCGTGCATCAGGTAGACCCCGGGCAGCTTGGGGATGTCCCTGAGCAGCCCGCGGTCCAGCCGGGTCCGGCCCCGGCCGAGGCTGTCCTTCGAGCGCCGGTTGGCCGAGTTCGCGATCGCCTTGACGATGTCGATGTCCGAGACGCCGGCGGCCCTGGCGTGATCGACCAGCAGGATCGCGACCTTGCCGCAGAGCTCGGCGTCGACGTCGGCCCGGTGGAGGTCGCGGCTCTTGAGCCCGAGCGACTTCGCCACCCGGTCCAGGCTGGGTTTCCGGACGCCGGGGAGGAGCTTCATCGCCAGCCCGACGGTGTCGATCCGTTCGTTGGCGAAGGCCTGCCGACCGCTGCGCTTCAGCTCGGCATCGAGGAAGCCCAGGTCGAACCCGACGTTGTGCCCGGCGATGACTGACGCGCCGACGAAGGCGACCAGGTCGTCCGCGATCGCGTCGAACGCTGGCTGCTCGGCGAGGTCGGCGTCCCGGATACCCGTCAGCGCCGTGATCGCCTTCGGCACCCGCTTGCCGGGGTTCACGAGGGTCGCGAACCGCTCGACCTCCAGCCCATCCCGGAAGCGGACCGCCCCGATCTCGATCACGCGCTGATTCACCGGCCGCAACCCGGTCGTCTCGACGTCGACCGCGACGAACTCCCGCAGGAGTGGACCGTTGTCGATCCGCGGCAGCTCGGCCAGGTCGGCGACGACCCAGTACCCATCGACCCGTAGGGACAGGTCGGCGCACGGTTCGAGGGCGCTGCGCAGCAGCGGCCGCCACATCTTCACATGGCCGCGGTTGCCAAAGACGTGGACGATGAGCAGGTCCTCGTGGACCGCCCCTCCCTTGGCCCGGACGAAGGCGAGGGCGCGCTCGATGAGGCTGCTGTACCGCGACACGGCCGGCACGTCGCCAGTGTCAGCCACTGCCTCGTGGGGGGCTGTCTCGTCGTCAGGGGACGCGGACCAGGTTACGGCCACGGAGACCTCGGTGCCGCCGGCTGGCGAT
>CADCWK010000331.1 GCA_902806375.1 uncultured Thermomicrobiales bacterium | reverse complement strand
CTTCGACGGCGAGTCCTTCCTGGGATGCCTGCGGCGGGCCGACGTTCGGCTGCTCCTCGATCTCCGCCAGCGCCGCGGTGTCCGCGGGCCCGACTACTCATGGGCGAACGCGGTACGGCTCCAGCGGGCGCTCGCGGCGGCGGACATCGGCTACCGGCACGTGAAGGCGCTGGCGCCGACGACCGACCTGCGCCAGCTTCAGTACCGCGAGGACGACCTCCTGGGCGTGGGCAAGCGCACGCGCGTCGCGCTGGCGCCCGCGTACGCCGAGCGCTACACCCGGGAGATCCTCGACCCGTTCGACATCGGCGCGCTGGTGTCGGAGCTGCCAGGCAGTGGGGCCGTGGCCCTCCTCTGCGTCGAGCGCGACCCGGAGGCGTGCCACCGCTCGCTCGTGGCCGCGCGCCTGCACGCCGAGTACGGCCTGCCGGTCACCGACCTCCGTCCGCGTTGATACCGAGCCCGACTGGAGCGACGGGCAGAGATGTCGTCCGTCCGCGTGGCCATGGCCGGCCCTGCAGCGAAGCGAGAGGGCACGGCTCAACGCCACTGGTCGCGAGACGGGGGTGTCCTCTGAGCAGCACACCGCCACACGTGGTCGCCAAGAGCGGGCATCCCTTTCGACCTTCGTCTCACTACCGATCCGGGGTGTCGACTCCCCTTCCCAGCGCCCGGTTCGCTCCGACCGCTTGTAAAGGGGGTCGTCTCACCGGGCCTGGACAAGGGTTGGGATGGCCTCCGCGCTCCTGACGGCGACGCCCCGGATATGCGACCAGCTCCCGGATCAGATCCCGACGTGCGCCTCGATCTGGTGGAAGACGTCGGTCGCCGCGAGCGTCCCGTCCGGCAGCAGGTCGGTCTGGCTGGTAATGAACAGCGGGCCGTGCCCGGGGTCGGTCATCGGGCCGCCGTGGGAGTCGTGGATGTCGTCGCCGTTGAGCGGGACGATCCGGAGCAGCCCCCGGAAGCCGGCCTTGCCCTGCAGGATCGTAGCGACGGCGCGCGGCTTGACGGCCCGGACAGTGGTCGATCTCCCTGCGCTGCCGGGCTGTCTCCGCTCGTCTCCAAGCGCGACGGAGGATCGTGTCGGTCAGTGGTGCGTACCAGCGGGAAGACGCTGTAGCACGGCCAGCGGATCCTGCGATAATCAGACGCTTTCGGGCCAAATGAACCTGGCTGTCCGGTCAGGGCCTGAGACGGTTGACCTGACCGGTCGAGAGAGGCCACCCGGACCGCCGGCAGCGCTGGCTCCCCGCCAGGGGACGGCCGGGACGCCGCACTGGGGCGGTTCCAGTCGTGGACGCCAGTGCGCCACCATTAGGACGCGACGCCCCCAGCCGGACCGGTCATGGTCCGGCTGGTACTCACACGGTCAGCCCGTTCGCGATCGAGTGGATCAGATCCCTGGGCAACGTCAGTCCCCGGCGGGTTGGGCGCCGGCCAGCCGTGTGACGGGGCGATCCGCTGGCTGGCGTGGCGGCCAGGTACAGCGGACGAGGTCGCACATGACGACGAAGAAGATGCCCATCAGTCCGGCGTGGGCCAGCGTCGTCAGCAACTGGATCTCCGTCAGGACGACCAGGCCGCCGACGAGCGACTGCAGCAGCACGACCACCCCGGCGACGCGGGCGATCCCGAACAGGTCTGGCCGGACGTGGCGGAGCTGGTACGTCCACCAGAGCAGCGCCAGCACCATCAGCGTGATGACGACGGCCGCCAGCCGGTGGCTGTAGTGGATGCCGGCTGGCCCGGTGACGGAGTGGACGAGCTGCCCCTCGCAGGTCGGCCAGCCCAGGCAGGCCAGTTCGTAGCTGGAGTGACGGACGTAGGCGCCGAGGTAGGCCGTCACGACCGAGAAGACCAGCGCCCCGGCGGCCAGCCAGCGCAGTGCCCCCGGCACGACGTTCCGGGCGCGCATCGTCGCCAGCCGCAGATGCTCCAGGGTGCGGTCGCGTCGCCCCTCGGTCACCACCCGGGCGATCAGGGCGGTCGCCGCCAGGCAGATCAGCGAGATGCCGAAGTGGAGCGCCATCACCTCGTCGGACTGCGGCCACTTCACCGCCGCCGCGCCCATCAGTGCCTGGATCACCAGGAACGCCGTCATCGTCGGGACGAGCAGCCGGAACAACGAGTAGGTCCGGCGGAGCCGCCAGGCGCCGATCGCCGTCGCGAAGACAAGGATGCCCTCGACCCCCGTCACGAGGCGGTGGCTGTACTCGACCATGGACTCGAACGTGTCAGCCGGCAGGACGCTGCCGTAGCAGAGCGGCCAGTGGTTGCCGCAGCCCTCGCCGGAGCCGGTCGCCGTGACATTGGCGCCCATCAGGAGGACGAGGAACATCCCGGCAGCCGTAATGATCGCCAGCCCGCGGACGCGCTTCTCGAGGAAACGACCGACCGCCGAGAATGGTCGTCTGATGGGGTGCCGTCGCGCCGTGTCGCCCATGGGTCTGCCTCGGTGCCTGCCGTTCGCGTCGGTGTCTGGTCCGGTGACGGTCCGCGTCGGTCGGGATGTACGCATAGCTTGCCACGTCGGGGCGCCGCCGTCCGCCCACCACGGATCGAAGACGCGTCGCCACGCACCATCGCCATCGTATGACGGGTAGGATGTGGTGAAATCACGGTCAGTTGTCATGGGAGGGAGTCAGTGATGGTGACGGAGGAGGGCGACGGCTGGATCGGCTACGCCCCACCGGGTCCACCATTCCCCCGCGACCGCCGCCCGGAGCCGGTCGCGACCTGGCGGGCGACGCTGCCCACCACGCTTACCAGCCCAACCCTGGTCTTCGACCCGGCGCTGGACCGGGGCGCGTTGATCCTCGCCCTCAACGAGCTCCCGGAGTACATGCCGTTCGTCTGGCCAGACACCACGCTCCGCGCCGACGCCGACCTGCGCACGCTGGCCCTGTTGAAGGTGCTCGCAGTCGTCCAGTTCGGCGCTGGATGGTCATCGCCTGGATCAGTGGAACGCATCGCCGAGGCGGGGGCGGAAGATCCCGAATTCACGACGCGGACCGACACCTGGCTCCATGTGACCGGCGAGGTTTTCCCCAGAGGAGACGCGGGCTTCGTCATCGAGGACGTTCCCGACCACGCCCTCCGGCCACCGCACATCCTTGGCGGCGGGGATGACCGGGTCATCCTGTCGCTCGTCAGCGCCGCCCTCATCCGGCTGATCCGTGAGCAGGACGCCTCGTGGGACCCGTTGGCGTAGACGAGCCGGTTATCGTAGGGGCGATCCCTTGTGGTCGCCCGCTCCGCGAGGCGCGAAA
>CADCWK010000330.1 GCA_902806375.1 uncultured Thermomicrobiales bacterium | reverse complement strand
CGTCCACGAGCCGGAGGGTGTAGTCGGGGACGATCAGGCTGTCGGCATCGAGCGTGAGCACGTAGGTCGCGTCCGGAACGGCTACCGTGCCTCGGCCGGTCCGGTCGGGGCCGATCGTCTCGAGGTGGAGCCCGTCCCGCCGCCGGGCCTCCTGCACCCGCTGGCCGATGAGACCGATGTAGCTGTTGAGGTTGGCGGCCTTGTTCGCCTCGTGGGACAGGTTGCGATACCGCTTCCGCTCGAAGCAGGTGACCTCAATCTGGAACAGGTCCGTCAGGCGGCCATACGCGTGCCGCAGGCGATCCTCCTCCAGCCGGACGTCGTCCGCGGGAGCGCTCAGACGTTCGGCGGCCTGCCGGAGGAGGATCGCCTGCCGCTCGAACGTCATGGCCAGGAAGTGCTGATCGGTGTGATCGTCCCGCTGTGAGGTATCCGCCTGCTCAGCGAACCATCCGGCCAGCGAGACGTACAGACCGCGGAGATGCTCCCGTTCCCGGGCCGGATCGAATGCGCTGCGCTCCATGCGCGCATCGAGTCCCAGGGCAGCCCGTGTCACCATGGCGCCCGGCACCGCGAGCAGGGCCATCACGTCGGCCGGGACACGCCGGGCGGCGCCGAGTCGCTCCGCGTCGCGCTCGTCGGTCGGGTGGGGCGGGTCGTCCAGCAGTAGCACGACCCGGCGGTCGGGGTAGTGCTGGAGCGCGGCCGAAAGGAGCGTCTGCCGGATGGTGCGCACGTCCTCCTTGTAGGACGGAACGAGGATGGTGACCGGCGGCGCCGTCTCCCACCGGGCGTCGACGAGATCCTCGAACAGCGGCGGGCGATGACGGCCGTGCCTGATGACCGAGCCCAGCCGGGCCGTCTGGTAGACCAGATTCCCATAGATCAGCGTCAGGACGACGCCGACGAAGCACGCCAGGCGAACGAGGTCGACCAGGCCACCGTCGGTCCGGTACCCGGCACCCACCTCGATCATGTCGAGCGCGAAGAGCGTGCTGGCGACAAGCGTCACGAGGATCATCGCCACGGTGAGGGCGGGTTCCACGATGGTCTCACGGCGTGACGACGTCACCCGCTTCCGGGTCTGCTGAGTCAATGTCCGGATCCTTTGGGGTTGATCGCGGTGGGAACAGGCGCTGGTGAAGCGCGTCTGGATCCGGGAGGGGGTCGGTCACGGAGGAGTGGGCGTGAGCGAGAGAGCAGGGGATACCGTATTCATCGATCCACTATTTGTCAAATGCGCCGTCACATCATGATGCGCACGATATGCTTGCTACGCAACGCCAAAGACGCACGATTCTTGGCTGTTTCTGCGGTACTGCCGAGCAACCAGGCAAATCTTCTCCGTATTCGCCCGCAACCGGATTCGCGATTCTTGCGCCCCCGGTGGATGTACGGATTGAGACAGGACAGACCGGGGATTGTCTGCATCTACGGTTTTTCGGGGAACGCACCGTATCCGGTCGATCGTGTGAGGGCCCGGGCATCGCAATGGGCGATCACGTCTTCGATGGCGGTGGACGGTGGACAGGCAACGGCTCCGTCACGATGGGTCGTTTGTCCCCCTCCCGCCCCAACTGCGGCCTGCCACGTCCCGGTGTTACCCATCCCCTTCGTCGCAGTCATCGCTCGGCGACGGCCGGTGATACCGGCCGTGGGCAGACCACGGGCCATAGGCGTCTATGCATCCTGCCGTGGCACGTGACGCGATCAGCGAACCTTCTCTGCCTCCACATCGATGCGAGTCCCTCGTGGGGGAAACGTGACGGTCGGCGTCGCTCCGGTGGTGGAGTGGGTTGGGAGGCTGGCATGCTGGACACGTCACCCGCGACGACGCCCGGCGGTCCGCTGACCCAGGGGTATGAGACCGGTCGCTTCTACGACGAGGTGCTCGCCCATGCGGCCGGAGCGGCATCGATCCCCGCGGCGTCTCCGTGATCCTACGGAGCCCCATGGGCGGGGTCCGGTCCGTAGTCCTCCGGATGCGGAATGGCGACGGGAGACCCACCATGGTGATGGGATCCGCCGTCCACGCCGCCGCGCCCAGGCCCCGCGTGACCAGGTGAAGGTCCCTTGCGACGCCAGCGAGGAGACAGACCATGACCCGATCGAGCATGTCCCGACGACGACTGTTGGCGCACGGTGGATCGGCCGTCGCCGGTCTCAGCGTGCTGCGAGTGGCCGGGCCGACCTCGGCGTTCCGGCGCCAGTCCGGGGACGAGGTCATCCCGTGGCTGGATGTACCCGCCGAAAACCCGGTCCCGGAGGTGATCGTGCGCCAACTGGACTGGGAGCGACTCGATTCCTGGGTCACGCCACCGGACCAGTTCTTCGTGATCAAGCACTACAACGAACCCGCCCTGACCGAGCAGGACTGGCGACTGGAGATCAGCGGCTTGGTGACGCAGCCGATGACGCTCACGCTCGCCGACCTCAAGGCCCGCACGCGCCAGGAGGTGTCGTACACGATGGAGTGTTCCGGGAACTCGGGGCCGCCCTTCTTCACCGGAGGGGTCGGCAACGCGACCTGGGCGGGAACGCCGCTGGCGCCATTGCTCGAGGAAGCGGGTGTGCTGGAGGAAGGCATCGAGGTCGTCTTCTGGGGGGCGGATGCGGGCGAGCAGACCTGGCGCGAGGAGATCACGGTCACCGAGCAGTTCGCCCGGAGCATGTCGCTGGCGGACGCCATGGGGACGGACCATCTGCTGGCCTGGGAGATGAACGGCGAGGACCTGCCGTCCCTGCACGGGTACCCGCTCCGCCTGATCACGCCCGGCTGGTACGGCGTGGCGAACGTGAAGTGGCTGACGCGCATCGAGGTCATCGACCGGCGCTACCAGGGACACTTCATGGCGCGCGACTACGTCACCATCCGGGAGGAGGAACGGGACGGGGAAACCGTCTGGACGTTCACCTCGGTCACGCACGACCGGCTCAAGTCCGCACCGGCCAGAGTCACGCGGACCGACGACCGGTACCGCGTCATGGGCGCCGCCTGGGGCGCACCGATCGCCAGTGTCGATGTGCGGATCGACGACGGCCCGTGGCGTCCCGCGACCCTCACCGAGGGCGAGGGAGAGGCGCACTCGTGGGTCTTCTGGTCGTTCGACTGGGACGCGCCGGCCACGGGCGAGCATACGGTCACATCGCGCGCGACCGACACGGACGGCAACGTCCAGCCCGCTCCCGACGACCCGTTCCTGGCCGGCAAGGCGACCTTCTGGGAGAGCAACGGTCATATCACACGGCGCGTCGGAATCGCCTGATCCCACGCCCC
>CADCWK010000329.1 GCA_902806375.1 uncultured Thermomicrobiales bacterium | reverse complement strand
GCTCATCGTCTCCTCGTCCCTCTTGTCCCCACGGGGGTTGGACCTGTCAGTATCGCGCAGTTCCGGCCGGTTTGGTCACGCGGCGGGTGTCGCGTTCGGCACCGGGCTGGCGGGGATGAGGAAGAGGGTGACGGTCGTCGCGTCGCCATCGGCCTGGAGCCAGACGATCCCGGTCACACCGGAGTCGTCACGCTCGGGGATGGTCAGATACAGGTTTCCGTCCGTGTCCGGCTGACCGCCGATCCGTCCGCAGGCGATGTCGATATCCGGCCGGGCCTCGCTCTCCACCACGCGGACGATCAGCTGGACAGCAAGCAACTCGTCGAGGGACGCGTCCACCTCCGTGACGCTGACCGCCGCCGGAAGTCCCTCGGCGCCCGTGGCGACCGGTGTCTCATCGGCGATACCGTCGGACCCCGGGTCGGCGTCGCCGGTCGCCGTCAATGCCAGGGCGGCGACGGGATCTCCCGGACGATCGCAGGTGCCACCCTGCAGATAGGCGGGGTAGCTGATCGCGACCGGGGTCGCGTCCGGTCCCTGCCCCACCGCGAACGGGCTGGCCGACAGGCCCGCCAGGAGCATGACGGCCATGGTGGCTGCGACGATGAGGCGGGACGGGGCGTTCACGGGCCAACCTCTCTCTGACGTTACGCCCACCGCGCGGGCGGGTCGCGGCTCACTCATCGATCACGAATGCGTTCTCGACATGGGTGACATCTACCACTCGCCCGGAGCCATCCAGTGTCACGGCGACGAGGTCGATTCGCCAGACCGGCTCATCCGCTCCCCCGGCGGGCAGCTCCGCGACGAACGCCAGGGCGCCGCGCACGAGCGCCCGGACCTGCCGCTCGGTAACGGCTTCCTCGGCGCGGCCGCTCGACTCCCCCCGCCGGGTCTTGACCTCGACGAAGACCAGTTCCTCGCCGTCCCGGAAGACCAGGTCGATCTCGCAGCCGGCCGACCGCCACTGGTGCGCGAGGAACTGATAGCCGTGAGCCTCGAGGAAGCGACGCGCGTGCCCCTCACCGGCTGTGCCGAGTGCCCGGCGCGGGGGAACGGGCCGGGTCATGCGTTCCCCGGCATCCGGAAGGTGCGGCGGTGAAGGATACAGGGACCGTGGTCGCGCAGCGCGGCGAGGTGCACCGGCGTGCCGTAGCCCTTGTGGTGCGAGAACCGGTACTCGGGATGTCGCTCGCAGTGCGCGACCATGACCGCGTCGCGGTGGACCTTGGCCAGGATGGCGGCGCAGGCGATCGAGAGCGAATGCCGGTCCCCCTTGATGAGCCCGACCTGGGGAGCGTCGTGTTCGATCACCCGGGCGTCGATCAGGAGCGCCGCGACGGGCGACTGCAGGGCCAGGATCGACCGTTCCATCGCCAGCCGGTTGGCGGAGGCGACGCCGATCCGGTCGAGCTCGTCCGGTTCGATGCCACTGACCGCCCACGCCCGGGCGACAAGCCGGATCCGTCCGGCCATCGTCTCGCGCTGCTCAGCGGTCATCTGCTTGGAGTCGCGGACGCCATGGAGCGCGGCGAGCAGATCGTCTGCCTCACGGCCCAGCGCGACCGGGAGGACGACCGCGGACGCGACCAGTGGGCCAGCCAGCGCACCGCGTCCGACCTCATCCACGCCAGCAACGACCGAAAAGCCCGACCGCCAGAACGGTTCCTCAGCCGTGAGCGTCGGACGCTCGGGGAGGACTCGTTCTGGCGGCTGGATAGTCATGTGTCAGTGCGATCCCGCGCTAGACGAGGTGCTGCCCCGGCTTGCGCTGGCGCTCCTTGATCCGGGCGGCCTTGCCGGACAGCCCGCGGAGGTAGTAGAGCTTGGACCGGCGGACCTTGCCGAAGCGCAGGACCTCGATCTTGTCGATCCGGGGGGAATGGATGAGGAAGGTCCGCTCGACGCCGACCGAGTGGCTCGCGATGCGGCGAACGGTAAAGTTCTCGTTGATGCCACCGCCGCGACGGCGGATGCAGACGCCCTCGAAGTTCTGGATGCGCTCCCGGGTGCCCTCAACGACCTTGACGGCCACCCGGAGGTTGTCACCGGCGTTGAACTGCGGGACCGATGCCTTGTACTGCTCCGATTCGATGGAGCGGATCAGCTGCGCGACCATGTGTGCGTTGCCCTTCATACCAGCCGGCCGAAGACGGGAGAAGGCCCCCGCCCCGCCACCGGCGTCAGTCACCGGCCCACGACCGCCGGATGCGACGGTCGGCTGCCTGAATCGATCCTGACGCGCCCGACCGTCAGTGCGCGAAAACGCGTCGTTGGGCCGGGACGACCAACGCGGCACTCTACCACGCGGGCCGTTGCCCTGCACAGGCTGCCGGCCGGTCCGGTCGAACGTGACTGGTGTCTCACGGCGACCCGCCCGTCGGCCCTCACTTCCTGCCACGCCTCCAGCACGATGCGGGGTCGCGCCTCACGAGGCCAGCCGGTCGCGTGAGCCGGGCCGGGAACCGCCCGCTGCGACGTCACACCCGGGCGGGCTGATCTCGGCCCACACCGCATCGAGGGAGAGGCCGAGGACCCCGGCTATCGCGGCGACGGTCGTGAACGCGGGGGTCGCGACACGGCCCGACTCGATCTTCCGGAGGGTCTCCGGTGAAACCCCCGCCTCGAGCGCGGTCTCGAGCATCGAGCGGTTCCCTCTGGCACGACGCAACAGGGATCCGAGGCGTTGTCCCCGCTCGACCTCTTCGCCTGTGAGCGGCAATCTGACCATGGCTTCGGCCCCGTGAGTGGGATAGTATTACCGGGATAGGTATTGGTCGAGAAGAGGAGGCAGCCGGTGATCGAACTCCTGGATCCAACGGACCTGCCCCGGGCGAGGGAGGCGGGGGCCGTGGTCGCCGGTATCCTGCGAACGCTGAAGGGCCGCAGCACGGTGGGCGTCAACCTCATGGACATCGATCGATGGGCCATGACCATGATAACCGAGGCTCAGGCGCTGTCCTGCTACGTCGATTACGAGCCAGCCTTCGGGCATGGTCCATTCGGCCACTACATCTGTACGTCCGTCAACGACGCCGTGCTCCACGGCCGCCCGTACGACTACACGCTCGTCGACGGCGACCTGCTGACCCTCGACATCGCCGTGTCGGTGCGTGGCGTCGTCGCCGACTCCGCGATCAGTTTCATCGTTGGCCAGGCCAGACCCACGGAGAGCGTCGCGCTGATCGACGCGACCGAACGGGCCCTGTCCGCCGGGATCGCCGCTGCCGGTCCCGGTGCCCGTGTCGGCGACATCTCCCACGCCATCGGCTCGACCCTCTCGCGGGCGGGGTATCCGATCAACACGGAGTTCGGCGGGCACGGTGTGGGATCGACGATGCACCGGGACCCGCACATCCCGAATACCGGGAGGCCCGGTAGCGGATACCGGCTGCGCCCCGGGATGCTGCTCGCGCTGGAGCCCTGGGTCATGGCGGACACGGCAGATCTGATCGGCGATGCCGATGGGTGGACGCTCCGGAGCGCGACGGGTTGCCGGACAGCTCATAGTGAACACACGATCGCCATCACGAGTGATGGTGTCGAAGTCCTCACGCGGGCGAACGGCGTGCAGCCGTGACGGTTCGGCTGCAGCCGCCACACCGATACCGACGCCGGCTCAGCGTGGCTCGATGCACCGGCGGGACACCTCCCGGGTGACGGAGCGCCCTACCCGTGACGCCGCCTACCGGATGGCCGCCACCCGGTCCGGCGACAGCACGCTGATCACATCGGCGGCGACCTCGTACCGCCCGAACGACGGCATGATGTAGATCCCCTGCACCTGCGGCTCTGCCTCCAGCAGGAGATCCTGCGCCATCCGGACGCCCTCGCGTCGCCCGTCGGCCCCGGCCAGCCGCATCCGTTCCCGCGCCTGGTCGGTCAGGGTGATCCCGGGCACCTCGTTGTGGAGGAACTCGGCGTGCTTGCTGCTCTGGAGCGGCAGGATCCCCATGAGCACCGGGACGCCGACATCGCGCGTTCCGAAGGCACGCTCGTACCGGTCGAGGAATCCCGTCCAGACCGCCATGTCGTAGATCGGCTGGCTCATCACGAGGTGGGCTCCCGCCTCGATCTTCCGGTGGAGCCGCTGGACCTCATCGTCGAGGTCGGGCTTGGTCGGGTCGACGGCGCAGGCGATCGTGAAGGAGGCGGGACGGCCGATCGAGGCCCCCGCCGAATCGGCGCCGCTGTTGAGGCGCTTGATGACGCCGATCAGCCCGGCCGAGTCGACATCGTAGACGGCGGTCGAGTTCGGGTAGTCGCCCAGGCTGGGCGGGTCGCCGCGGAGAGCAAGGATGTTCCGGACCCCGACGGCGTGAGCGCCGAGCAGTTCGGACTGGAGTCCCATCAGCGAGCGGTCGCGCGTCGTGAAGTGGACGATCGTCTCGATCCCGACCTCGTGCTGGATCAGGTAACAGAGGGTCATCGCACTCATCCGGACACGCGCCATCGGAGAATCGGCGACGTTGATCGCGTCGACCCCGGCGTCCTTCAGCATCCGCGCCCCGGCCAGGGCCTTGGCCGGGTTGAACCCCTTGGGTGGGTCGATCTCGACACTGACGACGAACTTGTTCCCCAGCTTCTGGGCTAGTTCGGTCGGCTCGTCCGCCACCAGCGGGTCGACGGGCAGGGCCGGGATCCGGATGCGCACCCCGGTGGCACCCTCGGCGTTCTCGAGCGGCACCTCTCCCGTCTGTCCCGCCGTCTCGGCCCGGCGACCGTCGATGGCGTCCCGCATCGCGCGGATATGCTCCGGAGTGGTCCCACAGCAGCCGCCGATCAGCCCGACCCCCGCGTCGATCGCGTCGATGGCGAATCCCGCGAAGTAGTCCGCTGACGATGGGTAGAAGACGCGACTGCCGACGAAGGTCGGCCAGCCCGCGTTGGGCAGGCAGGCCAGGTGGATCCGGTCGCCATCGACGACGTCGTGACGATCACGGTCGAGCATCCGCATCACGGGCAGGAGCTTGCCGGGTCCGACCGAACAATTCCCCCCGACGACCGACACGCCGGAGTCCACGAGCCGCCGCAGGACGGTCCGCGGCAGATCACCCGACAGCGTGGACCCGTCGTCGCCGAAGGTCATCATCGCGACGATCGGCAGATCGCAGGCCGCCCGGATGGCCGCGACCGCCGCGTCCATCTCGTCGAGGCTCCCCATCGTCTCGATGAAGAGCAGATCGACGCCACCTTCCAGCAGCGCCTCGGCCTGCTCGCGGAAGATCGCCTCGACCTCGGCGACCGGCGTGCGGCTGAAGGCGCCAACGCTGCGGCCCGTTGGACCGATCGAGCCGGCGATCAGCACGGGCTGGCCGCTGATCTCCCGCTCCTCGCGGGCCAGTTTGACGGCGCGCTTGTTGATCGCCTTGACCTTGTCGGCCAGCCCGTGGTGCTCCAGCCGGAGTCGGTTCGCGCCGAAGGTGTTGGTCTCGATGATGTCGGCTCCGGCCGCGATGTAGGCCCGGTGAACGACACTGATGGCGTCCGGATCGGACAGGTTGAGTGCGTCGAAGCAGGCGTCGATGGGGACGCCGGTCGCGTGCAGCATCGTGCCCATGGCCCCGTCGGCCAGGAGTGGACCGTCTTCGAGGCGGCTCAGCAGGGGATGGTTCATCGGACTTCCTCGTGGGCGCGCTGGCAATCCCGGTTCACGCTGGTTCAATGAAGCGACTGGTCCGAAGCGAGGCGAACCGGATCTCCGGAAAGTATGCCCTACGGGCCGCAGGGACCACCTCTGCCGCGTGGTCATACCGCCCAGCAGGCCGCCCGCTGCCCGGTAACGGCGATTGACGCTTTCCCGGCAACCGGGTACAGTCGGTTGCCACTATCGATGCGGCATCACCTGGCGGAAAACTATGCAAGATGTCCAACACGTCGACGTTCCCTCGCAGCCTCTGCTCTCGTCGGTCGCGCCCTCCACACTGACCGCTGGTCCCTGCCTGGCGATCGGCGGCGCCGAAGACAAGATGAACGACCGGTCGATCCTGGCGACCTTCCTCCAGCTGGCGGGCGGGCATGATGCCCGGATCGCGATCGTCCCCACCGCGTCTTCGATGGAGAACGGCGGCGAGCGATACCGGCGGCTCTTCACGGAGATGGGCGCCCCCGAGGTGTCGGTCGTCCCGATCATGAGCCGGGAAGATGCCAACGGCGGTATCTCCCTGGAACCGTTGCACCGGGCTACGGGGATCTTCCTGACCGGCGGCAACCAGATGCGGCTCTCGGCGATGATGGGCGGCAGCGAGGCCGAGGACTGGATCCGGCAGCGCCACCAGGCGGGAGCCATCGTCGCCGGGACCAGTGCCGGAGCCTCGATCCTCAGCGCGCACATGGTCGCGATGGGCGCCAGCGGCCCGAGCCCGAGACTCCGCATGGCGCAGATGGTGGCGGGATTCGGTCTCGTGCCCGACATGATCATCGACCAGCACTTCCGGCAGCGTGACCGCATCGGCCGTCTGCTCGCCCTGGTCGCCGCCAACCCGTCCCTGCTCGGCGTCGGGATCGACGAGGATACCGGCATCCTGATCGACGAGCGCGGTGTGATGGAGGTGATCGGGCGGCAGAGCATCACCATCGTCGATGGCCGCCGGATGGTCTCCGACATCGCGGAAGTCAAGGCCCAGGGCGGGATCTCGGTCTCCAATGCCAACCTGCACGTCCTGACGGCCGGGCGCCGGTTCTTCGCCCCGGAACGGCGGATCATCGACTGGTACTAGCGACCGGCGAGTCCGGACCGATTGGCACCCGGTGCGGATGGCTGCGCCCGGCGTCTCTCGCCACTTACCGAGGGGGATCGACACCGTGATCGAGGTTCGTCAGACCCATGCGCTGCGCGGTCCCAACGTCTGGGCCCGGATGCCGGTCATCCATCAGATCGTCGATCTCGGCGAACTCGAGGACCGCCCGTCCAACAAGGTACCGGGCTTCAACGACCAACTGATCGAGCTCATCCCGTCCCTGTACGACCACGGCTGCTCGATCGGCCGGCCGGGCGGCTTCATCAAGCGGCTCCGCGACGGCACGTGGATGGGCCACGTCCTCGAGCACGTCGCCATCGAGCTGCAGAACCTGTCCGGAGGCGAGGTCCGGCGCGGCCTGACCCGGGCCACCGGCGAGCGCGGCGTCTACAACGTCGTGTTCCAGTACGAGCAGGAGGACGTCGGCCGCGCGGCCGGCGCCCTCGCCCTGCGGCTGCTCAACCACCTGATCTACGGCAGCGAGCCGGACTTCGACTTCGTCCACGAGCTCGAGCACCGGGTCATCAAGGTCGCCGAGCAGCTCGCCTACGGCCCATCGACCGGGGCGATCGTCGCCGAGGCGCACCGCCGCGGGATTCCCGTGTTGCGACTGGACCCGAAGCGGTCGCTCGTGCAGCTCGGCCACGGGAAGTACCAGCGGCGCGTCTGGGCGACGGTGACCAGCCAGTCGGCCAACATCGCCGTCGACATCGCGTCGAACAAAGAACTGACCAACCGCCTGCTGCACGAGGTCGGCATCCCGGTCCCCCGGAGCGTGATCGTCCGCGACGCCGACGACGCCGTCCGCCAGGCCAGCCGGATCGGCTACCCGATCGTGCTCAAGCCGCTCGACGGCAACCACGGCCGTGGCGTCTGCATCAACCTCCGCGACGAGGAGGAGGTCCGCGAGAACTTCCCGATCGCCCACGGGGAGAGCCGCAACGGCACCGTCATCGCCGAGACCTTCATCGTCGGCAAGGATTACCGGATCCTCGTCGTCAACAGCGAGGTCGTCGCCGTCGCCGAGCGCGTCCCGGCCCACGTCGTCGGCGATGGCGTCCACACGGTCGAGCAGCTCGTCGAGATCGCCAACGCCGACCCGCGCCGCGGCGTCGGGCACGAGAAGATCCTGACCCGGATCTCGATCGACGCGCAGACCCATGAAGTGCTCGAGCGCGAAGGGCTCGACGTCGCGTTCGTCCCGGACGTCGGCCAGATGGTCCAGCTCAAGTTGACCGGCAACATGAGCACCGGCGGGACGAGCATCGACCGGACGGACGACATCCACCCGGACAACGTCGAGATCTCCAGGCAGGCGGCGATGGTCGTCGGGCTCGACATCGCCGGGATCGACTTCATCGCCCCCGACATCAGCCAGTCCGTCCGGCAGGCCGGCGGCGCCATCTGCGAAGTCAACGCCGGCCCGGGGTTCCGGATGCACACCCACCCGACCGAGGGCCACCCGCGCCTGGTCGGACGGGCGGTCGTCGACATGATGTTTCCGGCCCGGGCCCAGAGCCGGATCCCGATAGTGGCGGTCACGGGAACGAACGGCAAGACGACGACCTCCCGGATGATCGCCCACATCATGAAGGCGTCCGGGCGGAAGGTCGGCCTGACCTCGACCGACGGGATCTACATCGACGGCACCCAGATCATGGCCGGAGACATGAGCGGCCCGCAGAGCGCCCAGATGGTGCTCAAGAACCCGGCGGTCGACTTCGCGGTCCTGGAGACGGCCCGCGGCGGCATCATCCGCTCCGGTCTCGGCTTCGATCGCTGCAACGTCGCCGTGGTGACCAACGTCGCCAGCGACCACCTCGGTCTGCACGGCGTCGACACGATCAGCCAGCTCGCCAAGGTCAAGGCGGTGGTCCCGCAGGCCGCCCTCCGGGACGGCGCCAGCGTGCTCAACGCCGACAACGAGTGGACCGTGGAGATGCAGCGGACCGCCCGGGGCGAGATCGTCTTCTTCAGCATGCGGGAGGACAACCCGGTCGTCGTCGACCACCTCCGGGAGCGCGGCAAGGCCGTCATCCTGAAGCAGACCCGGCAGGGCGAGATGATCACGCTGGTGGAGCATCGCCGCGAGACCAGCCTGCTCTACGCCAGCCAGATCCCGGCGACGTTCGACGGCCGGATCCGGGTCAACATCGCCAACGCTCTGGCGGCGACGGCGGCGGCCTTCGCCATGGATGTCCAGCTCGAGCAGATCCGGCTGGCCCTCCGGACCTTCGACAACACGTTCTTCCAGACGCCGGGACGCTTCAACATGATGGAGCTGGACGGCCGCCGCATCGTGATGGACTACTGCCACAACGTCGCCGGGCTGGAGGGCATGGTCGACTTCGTCCAGCGGATGGAGCCCAAGCAGGCGTACGTCATGATCGCCATGCCTGGCGACCGCTCGAACGACGATATCCGGTCCTTCGGCAACCTCGCGGGCCGGAGCTTCACGGACATCGTCATCCGGGAGGATACGAACCCCCGCGGGCGACCACGCGGCGAAGTCGCCGGCCTGCTCTACGATGCGGTGCTGGAGGGTGGTCTCGACGCCGGCTCGGTGGAGATCATCACCGACGAGCTCGAGGCGGCGATGAAAACGGTCGAGCGGGCCGATCGGGAGGACCTCGTTGTCCTGCTCGTCGACCAGCCGAAGGCCGTCTGGCAGGCGCTCAGTGGCCGGGCCGCGACCCTGTAGCGTGCGGTCATCGGCCGAACCCACGTCAGGGCGCCGGGCAAGGGTGTGTCCTCCCGCCCGCTCATCCCTGCGCCGACGCCAGTTGAGCGAGGTGCTCCGCTACGGCGCTGGGTGCGTCGGAGGCCATGATGGCCACGACGTCACCCGGCCGGATGCCCGCCACCGTGAGGTCGATCGCGCTGATCTCGTCGGGCATCAGCGCCACCGGTTCGCCACCGGTCGAGCGGACCCCCTCATCCATCAGTGCCGTCGTCTCGCCGGGGCGACGGCCCCTGAGGTAGTTGGGCGTGTCCCTCGGGACGACGTGGGCGGTCGTCCGGGCCGCCATCCGTCCGAGCGCCCGGAACGTCTCGTCGTTCCGGTCGCCGGCGGTGCCGACGATCAGCCACAGCCGACCCTCACCCCGAAGAAGCGTGCGGGACAGGTGAATCAACTCGGCCAGTCCGGCCTCGTTGTGGGCGTAGTCGGCGAGGAAGGTCGCGCCCCTCACCTGGTAGACATTCAGGCGTCCCGGGTTCGACGACAAGTCGCTGACGAATGTCGCCAGTCCGGACCCGATCTCCCGGGCGGTCAGGCCACAACTCAGCGCGATGCCGGTAGCGCACAGGACATTCTCGACCATGTGCCGGGCAGCGCCCCCGAACGTCAGCGGGATGTCCTCGAGTGGCGCGATGGTCTCGACCCCGGCACCGGCAAGCACCGTGACATGCCGGTCTTGAACCGAGATGACTGGACCGCCGGTGTAGACGTGTTCCCTCAGCCCGTCGGTCAGCGGCAACTGGGTGAAGAAACAGCACCGGGCGGGGACGTCGTGCCGCTGCGCAAAGACGAGCGGATCGTCGGCGTTGATGATCGCCCATCCGTCCTGGTGGGTCGCCCGCAGGACCGTCCCCTTCACCGTCGCGAGGGTGCTGGTCGACCACACGCCGTAGTCGCCGAGATGGTCCGCGCTGACATTGATCATGGCCGAGACATGCGCCCGGTCGTAGGCCAGGCCGCGCCGGAGGATGCCACCGCGGGCGGTCTCCAGGATGGCCCAGTCGAGATCGGTCCTCCCGATGAGCCGCCGTGCCCCGGCCGGTCCGGACCAGTCGCCCGACTCGATCTCCTCCCCCCGGACATAGATCCCGCTGGTCGAGCTCCAGCCCACGTCGCGCCCGGAGCGGCCGAGCAGGTGCGCGACGAGACGGGTCGTCGTCGTCTTGCCGTTGGTGCCCGTGATCGCCACGAGACGCGGCGGCCCGTCGCCGATCAGGATCACCTCGGGCCGATCGTCATCCGTGACAGGAGAGTGAGTCGCGGCCTGGAGCGCCTCGGCCAGCGCGGCCACCCGGCCGCGGTCCAGCGCGCCGGTGCCGAATACCTGAGCCGTGATCTCGACCGCCAACGCCGCGAGCGCCAGTGCGACCGGACGCCGGTCCCAGCTGAACGCGACCACGAACCGGGTGGCGATGTCCCCCGGGACCACCGCGACGCGGGGCTCATCGATCCCGGCCCGGGACGCCGCGAAGCGGATAGCTGCCGAGAGGCCCTCACCGACCGTGTCCCGATCGGCCGCGTCCGTCCGAGAGAGATTGGTCAGCGACACCGGTTCGTCCAGGAGCTCGTTCCAGCGCTCGACCCATTGACCGTCCGGCCGGTCGTCCTCAAGGTCCATCTCCACCTTGATGGCCGGTCCAGGCAGGTACGGATTGGGCCCCTCGAGCTCTCGGATCTCGATCAATCGCATGGTGGACCCCATGGTGGACGGGACGAACGGCGGGTCGAAATGTCGGGATAGCGACCCGGATTGTAGTGGCAAAGGGTCGGTTTCGGACGGTACGCCGTGCAGCGGCGATTCCCTCTCCGGCTTCCCGGGACACGTTGGATCGCGATCGGCCGCCGGGCGACCGGCCGGCCCGCCGTCCGTTTGGCACTGGCCGGGCTGGTAGACTCTGGGATGCCCGGCACCAGCGAGGTCGGGCCCAATCGCCCCGTCTTCCGGCCCTGTCCGACCGGCGGCGCCCAGCCGATCTTCACGATGGAGTCGATGCGCGATGACCGCCAAGCCCAGCGATGGACCTGCTGCCGCTCAGCCGCGACCGGCTTCGTCGCGTCGTGGCGGACTCGGCCGGGGACTCGGCGCGCTGATCCCCACCGGACCGACCGGGGACCCCGGCAGCGAATCGGCGGGTCCTTCGCTCCCGTCGCTCACCAGCGTCCCGATCGACGCCATCCGCCCGAACCCGTACCAGCCGCGGACCCGGATGAACGAGCGCCAGCTGCTGGAGCTCGCCCAGTCCATCCGGGAGCACGGCGTCGTCCAGCCGCTGATCGTGACCCGGGGACAGCAGCCGGAGACCTACACGCTGATTGCCGGCGAGCGACGGTGGCGCGCCTCCCAGCGGGCCGGGCTGGAGTCTGTCCCCGTCGTCGTCAAGGATGCCGCCCCGCAGGAGATGCTGGAGCTGGCCCTGGTCGAGAATCTGGTCCGGGCCGACCTCTCGCCGCTGGAAGAGGCGCTGGCCTACCGGCAGCTCATCGACGAGTTCGGGCTGACCCAGGCGACGGTGGCCGAGCGGGTCGGCCGCTCGCGGGTGACGGTGACCAACACCCTGCGACTGCTCGGCGCTCCGGAGCAGATCCAGGAAGCACTCGGCGAGGGGACGATCACCGAGGGTCACGCCCGCGCCCTGCTGGGGCTGGTCAACGCCCTCGACCAGGTCGCGGCCCTGGGCATCGTGATCGACCGGGACATGACGGTCCGCCAGACCGAAGCCCTGGTCCGGCGCTGGCTGGCTGAGGGGCCGCAGGTCGAATCGGCTCCGGTTGAGCGCGACCACGACGAGATCCGGGTCGAGGACCGCTTCCGCGGCGCACTCGGAGCCCGGGTCACCTTCCGCCGGACCGCCCGCGGCGGTGGAGCCCTGACGATCCACTACTCGTCCTCAGAGGAACTCGATAGCCTCTACGACCGCATCGTCGGCGAGGACGTCTGGTAGACGGTCCGCTCCGTCCGGATTCGGGGGACCAGGGCGAGGGCCGGGATCTCAGCCAGCCAGACCATCGCACCCCTGGAGCTGCTCCCGGATGGCGATCGTCATCCCGGACGTCGCGTCGATCTCGATCTCGAGGCTGTTCATCCCCGGTTGGGTGTTCTGCCGGTAGGTGACGAGCCATGTCGCGATCGCCGCGGTCGGCGCCGGGGTGGCGTCGTCGGCCACGGCCATGACCGGCGTCGCGACGCCGATCACCGGTGACGTGCCGGGGGGTGCCAGTGGCGTCCCGGCGGTTGCCGGTGGCGTCCCTGGGGGCGCTGGTGGCTGGTCGTTCCCGGCGCTCGCGGCACCTCTCAGGAGCGTCACGTCCGCCTCGTGCCGCTCGATGGGGCACTCCAGCCGGAATGCCTGACCCCGGGCCGCCTCGGCGATCAGCAGGGCCTGCTCGGACGTGACGGTGGTCTGACCGACGGGAAGTGGGGTGAGCGCCAGCGGATCCCAGGGCTGGGTCTCCGCGGTCACGATCTCGCCGGAGTACCGCTCGATGACGATCGACAGGAGCCCTCGCTCTGACGCGGACGTGTCGATGAAGGCGAACCGGACCCACCCACCCGGTGCGAACTCCGGTGGCCCGGGGACCTGCTCGTCCAGGGGCCAGTCGGTCTGGAGCGACGCGAACATCAGCACCGGCTGAGTGCTCCATTGCCCCGCCCGGCCCAGGGCCGTCGGAAAGGCCTGCTCCAAGGTGAGGGCGCCGTCGGGGGCGTCCGGGACCGAGTCGGAGGAAGGCAGGACCCGGCCCTCCGAGGATCGCTCGACCCGGACCAGATTCGCGACGCCCAGGCCGACCATCGCCAGGACGATCAGCGTAGCCAGCACCAGTCTCAGCCGTGCCATCCCTCTAGGCTCCTCTCGTCAGCCCGGCCGTCGCTGCCCGGTCGACTCACTGTGGGTCCGTCGACTGCCGGACGATATAGGTCGGGGACGACCCGATGAGCGCGGCCGCGCGGTCGTCGCCATCGTCCGGCGCGACGCCGAGCGGTTCCCAGCCGTCGAGCGACAGCTCGTTGCCGATGGTCTCCTGCGTGTACTGGTCGGCCTGCCACGCGAGCGCATCCTGGCCGTCGGGGACCGCCAGCGTGGCGACCCGCTCGTGCCGCACCTGCTCCACCCGCGAGCCGGTATCGAGGGCGACCCGCAGCTCGAGCCACCCTGTCGGTGCCCCGTCCATGTCGAGGAGTTGACGGACCGTTCCCGACACCCGTGCGAATCGCATCCCGCTCGCTCCCCCGGTGGCCCGGCTGCCGGCCTAACGTGCCGCGCCACCGGAGCTGGTCGCCACCTGCGGCGTGACAGGCGCCTCCGGTCGTTCGCCAGCCTCAGCGTGCACCAGGATGCGACCGGGTAGAGACAGGGCGATGGCCGACCCGAGCAGGGTCAAGGGCGCGACGCAGAGCAGCGCGGTCGGGATACCCACCTGGTCGGCGATCAGCCCGGTGATCGGGACACCGATACCGCCGGTGATGAAGCCGAGCCCGAGGATCAGGCCGGACGCTACCCCGGTCCGGCCGGGCAGGAGTCGCTGGGCAGCCGCCAGTGGCACCGCCAGGCCGGCGTCCCCGAGAAATCCGAACGCCATCGCGAAGGCGAACGCGAGCGGACCGGGGAACTGGGTCAGCAGCGCCAGCGGGATCACGAGGAGCGAGAAGCTGCCGACCAGCAGCCTCCTCGCGCCGATCCGGTCGACGAACAGTCCGCCAGCGAGCGTGCCGATCGCGCCCGACAGGATCGTGAGGGTCGTCAGCGTCGCGTAGAAGGCCGGAGAGTAGCCGAGACCATCGAACCACGTCGGCAGGAACTGGAAGACAGACAGGACGACCCATGAGCGGAGCATCACGATCGAGATGACCCGGGCCAGCAGACCCCACGGCGGAGACCCGGTGCTCGCGTCGATCGTCCCGGCCGACAGCGAGACCGACCGCTGGGCCTCGGTGACGCGGCCCATCTGCCGGTAGATCAGCACGGCGACCACACTGGCCGGGACGATCAGGAACAGCAGGCCATAGTCGCCACCGAAGGCGAACAGGATCGCGGCGATCACCGGTCCGAGGCCGAAGCCGAAGGAACCACCGAAGGTGTAGACCGAGAGGGCCGAGTTTCGCTTGGCGGCTGGCGTGACGGCCGAGGCGTTGGTCGCGCCGAAGGGGTGATAGGCGCCGGAACCGATCCCGGCCAGGAAGGCGAGGGCGAGCAGGAACTCATAGCTGGGCGCCAGCGCCCAGCCGGCCGCGAACGCACCCCCCCAGACGAGCGCCGCGGACGCGAACCAGCGCCGCGGGAACCGGTCGCAGAGGTAACCGAACAGCGGCTGGGACAGCGACGCGGCGCTGGTATAGGCCAGGACGATCAGCCCGACCTCCGCGTTGGAGAGGGAGAACTCCGCCTTGGCCCGAGGGACGAGGATCGGCAGGACGCCACCGATCAGGTCGTTGGTGAAGTGCCCCAGCATCAGGGTCAGGAGCGGCCCGTAGAGGATGAGCAGGCGACTTCGATCCACGCGGAAATCCTCGGTGACGGACGTCTGGGAGCGAGCGGTCCCGGCGATTCGGCCCGCGCGACGCCATCGCGACACGGAAGCATAGCAGCGGTCGTTCTTGCCGGACGACCCGGCAGCGAGGCCGGATGGCCCGCCCTGGAGTGGCGGACGACTGGACGCCGCGTCCTATACTTTCCGGTACCTGTCCGGCCGATCGGACCCCCGAGTCCACCGGCCGGACCCCGTCACGCACAGAGGAGAAACGCGTGTCCTCCGACACCATCAACCGACTCGACTCCATACGCCACCGGCTGGATCGTATCAAGGTGCGACTTTGACCTGCCGGGCTACGAACGCGAGATAACCGATCTCGAGACCCAGAGTGGCGACCCCACGATCTGGAACGACCCGGGCGCTGCCCAGGCGCTGATGCGACGCCTCGGCGAACTCAAGCAGCGCGTGGGTCGCTGGCAGGCGATCGAGCAGTCCTCGGACGACCTGTCCGAGCTGGTCGAGCTGGCCGAGGGCGACGCGGAGATGGCGGCGCAGACCGCGGAGGAGACCCGCGAGCTGGCCGATCGCATCGATGAACTCGAACTCGAGCTGTCCCTGACGGGCCCCTACGACAGCTCCGACGCGATCATGATTGTCCACTCCGGCGAGGGTGGCGTCGACGCGCAGGACTGGGCGTCGATGCTGGTCCGGATGTACCTGAAATGGAGCGACCGGCACGGCTTCAAGGGCCAGCTACTCGACGAGACCGACGGGGACGAGGCCGGGATCAAGAACGCGACGATCGAGCTCAGCGGCGCCAACGCCTATGGCCTGGCCAAGTCCGAGGCCGGGTCGCATCGGCTCGTCCGGTTGTCGCCGTTCGATTCCGCCCACCGGCGGCACACGGCGTTCGCGCTGGTCGAAGTGATCCCGCAGGGAACCGAGAACGACGCGGCCATCGAGATCCGGAGTGAAGACGTCCGGGTCGACACTTACCGGGCATCGGGGGCGGGCGGCCAGCACGTCAACAAGACCGAGTCGGCGATCAGGCTGACCCACCTGCCGACCGGCCTGGTCGTGACCTGCCAGAACGAGCGCAGTCAGATGCAGAACCGGGAGAGCGCCTTCAAGATCCTGCGGGCCCGCCTGCTGGAGCGCCGCCTCCAGGAAGACGCCGACGAGATCTCCCGGATCAAGGGCGACCACACCGCCGCGGGCTTCGGGAACCGGATCCGGTCGTATGTCCTGCACCCGTACACCCAGGTCACCGACCACCGGACCGACCTGTCGATCGGCGACACCCAGGGCGTCCTCGACGGCAAGATCGATCCGTTCATCAACGCCTTCATGCAGCAGCAGATGGGCATCGAGGCGCCGGAGTCGTAGGTATGTGGCCAGCGCGCTGGCCGGACCGGGGAACCAATCACCATGTACTGGACCAATCGGCACGTGCTGGTCTGCACGTCACAGCACTGCCAGCAGAAGGGCGCGGCCGACGTCGTCGGGCTGCTCCGGCTCCAGATCGTCCGCCAGAAGCTCGACACCGAGATCCTGGTCAACACCTGCGGGACGATCGACCTCTGCGACATCGGCCCCAACATGGTGATCTACCCGGACAACATCGTCTACGGCAACGTGAAACGCGGCGATCTCCCCGAGATCATCGAGCACCTCAAGGGCGGTCCGGTCGTCGAACGGCTCCTGGTGGGACCGGACAGCCCGGCGGAACTGAGCCGGCGCGAGGTCTTCGTCGCGGCACTCGCCCGGGGCAACCCGCTGCCGTCCTCCGAATTCGAGGCGATCGCCTCCGAACGTGGTTTCGACGGCGCCTGGGTGGCGGAGCAGCAGCGCCGGGGCTTCATTGCCCGGAAGCCGGGCGCCGACGACTCCGGAGAGACCATCACGGTGACCAAGAAGACGCGCGACCGCTACCGCGTCGCCGTTTCGTCATAACGCTCTGTTAGCATTGCTGGCAACTGTTACGGACGACCCCCAGCCGCGGGTCGTGACGCAAGGACGCGTGCAGGTTGACCCAACCCGGGCCGGAGCGGTTCACCCCACAACTGGATCGGACCCCGACCGAGGTCGTCGAACCGGTCAGCGACATCATCGTCGATGCCGGACAGGCCGTGACGGGCGTCCCGTCGTCCGCCGACGTCGCGAGCGGTCGCTTCAATCTCTCGCGCCAGTTCCTGATCCGGATCGTGATCGCCGCCGCGATCGTCGTCACGGCTCTCTTGACCAACCGATCGTTCCTCGGCTGGGGGTTGTTCGCGGTCCTCGCGGTCCTGTTCATGCCGATCGACCGCTTCCGCTCGTTCATCCTCGCCTTCGTCCCGTACGGAGCGATCTGGGCGATCTTCAGCTTCCTCCGCTCCTTCGCCGACGAGACGCCGCTCGCCCAATTGGTCAATCTCCGGGTCCTCCATTTCGAGCGCTGGCTGTTCGATGGCCAGATCCCGACCATCACGTGGCAGTCGAGGTTCTTCGACCGCGAGTCCCTGCAGTGGTGGGACTACTACCTGACGTTCGTGCACTGGTCGTATTTCATCGTCCCCCACGTCCTCGCCTTCCAGCTCTGGCGGAAGCACCCGGACGTCTTCAGGCGCTTCCTCGCCGCGCTGACGATCCTGCTGTCCGTGGGCCTGGCAATCTACTTCCTGATCCCGACCAATCCACCCTGGCTCTCCGATGACAGCAGCACGGCCGCCGCGCCGACGGTCTCCCGGGTGATGGAGACGGTGGTGGACCAGCTGGGTCGCGGGATCTATGACGCCAGTTACGCGGTCGTCGGAGAGTCCAACCCGATCGCCGCCATGCCATCGATCCACATGGCGATCACCTTCCTGCTGATCTTCCCGGCCGGCTACTTCGGGCGGCGCTGGCGCCTGCTGGCGATCTTCTACTCCCTCTCGATGGGAGTCGCGCTCGTCTACCTCGGCGAGCATTATGTCATCGACATCGTCGTCGGCTCCGCGGTGGCGTCCTACGGCTGGTGGGCGTCCGGGGCGTGGGTCCGCCAGATCGGACCCCGGGTCGACGCGCAGTTGCGATCCCACCGGGCCGCGGGCCGGGCCTCCTCCACCAACCCACCGCCCTCCGGCGCGTCACCGGGACTCAACGGCTGATCTCCCGACCGCCTCCTCCCCGTCTACGGCGGCGGGGTGCTGTCACCGGCGACGTCAGGACGTGGCGCCGGTGCCGGCGGGAAGGTCCTCGCGGAGCGGGGCCTCGGCGACCATCTCCTCGACGATCCTGGCTGTCTCCCGGTCGAGTGCCGGCATGAGACTCCTCCCCGCCCGCCCGACGCGGTCCAGGATCGCCCCGAGGTCATCGACGGGCGGCACGATCGGCCCGACCAGTCCCCGCAGTTCCGAGCGATACCACCCGCCCAGCCGGCGACGGACCTTGTTGAGGGACGGGGCGATCCTGCCCTGCTGCCAGGCCGAGCGCTCGATCCGCTCGCGCAGCTCGCCCGAGACGACCGGCAGCCCGGCGACCTGCTCGACCGCTTCGCGCTGGCCCCGGATCGTGTCGGCATCACGGTCCCAGACCCGGACGAGGTCGATGGCACTGGGCGCCTGCGACCGCCGCCTTCCCAGATCTGACTGCATGAGATCGTAGTCGACCTCGTAGCGCTCACCGTCGCCGAGCAGTGCCCGCCGCTCGTCGGCCTGGATGCCAGCCACCGCCCGCACCAGCCGGAAGTAGTACAGGGACGCCAGCAGGCTGTCCTCGACGTCGAGCCCGATCTGATCCAGGTCCGCGAACGAG
Organism: uncultured Thermomicrobiales bacterium; assembly: GCA_902806375.1. Lineage (GTDB taxonomy): Bacteria > Chloroflexota > Chloroflexia > Thermomicrobiales > UBA6265 > CADCWK01. Next base: position 2,020 of record CADCWK010000329.1, on the reverse strand, counting down.
CCGATCAGCCAGCCGCCGTCCACGTCGCCGAAGAACGCGTCGGCCGGTGCGTCGATGAGCATCACCTGCTCTGGCCGGACACTCGGCCGCAGCATGCCGGGCTGGCCCGTGAACGCCAGGCGCGTCAGCGGGTAGTCCGGGCAGAGGAACATCCCGTCCAGTACGGCCACACCGTCGGGCAGCGCTCCCGTCAGCGGTTCGAGGATCGTGCGGAGCTGGAGGAGATCGCTTACGACCTGGGCGCTGACCTGTCGGGGCTTCGCGGTCTCGGCGGAGAACTTGGCGTCGAGCCCCTGGACCACCGTCCCGTCGTCACCGTGCCCGATCACAAGGAAGTCGGGGTTCTGGAGGCCCCGCCTCGAAGCGGTCGCGGCGACCGCCGGGACATCGTCGAGGCGAGCGACCCGGGTGACCCGGAACGGCCCGGCGCCACCGGGCGCGCTCTGCTCCGCCCCGTTCCAGCCCGATACGGCCTCGGCGCACATCGCCGCCCACTGGTCACCCACCGCGCCACTGGACTGGCCCCGGTCGGCCAGCGCCATCACGCGCCGGTCGAGGCAGGCGTTGACCAGCGTGCCGCCAGGCAGCCGGTCGGAGACGATATCGACATCGCGGGTCACAGGTCCTCCGTCTGTTCGAGCACTGTGGTTCAACTCGTCAGGGCCAATGCTAGACTGTCCGATCAACCGCCAGGCACGCACTCCCCCCAAATGGACCCCCGTCGCGACGGGAACCGGTCAACCCGTGAGGCATCCCAGGCCATGCTGTCTACCGACAACGGATCGTCCGCACCCGACTGGCCACCCCTCTCATCGCCCCTCGATCCCTTCCTGCTCAAGTTGCTGCGGTTCATGGCCGATCGGGACGGTCACGTGCCGCACACGATCTTCCTGCGCGAGCGACCGGATGGCGGGGCGTGGCCAGCCGGCTTCCTCGAAGTGATCCTGACCAGTGGGCGTGCGCGGAACTTTCTCAGGACGATGCGCGGCGCCGGCCAGACCCGGCATCACTCGCTCACCGAGACGGGTCGTCGGTGGCTGGACGAGATCGGCGAGGCACCTCCCGAGCCGGCTCCCTGAGTCCGCGGTCATCATGCTCCAACCCGGGTCCGGGGATGCGCCTGGCGCAACCCTCCGGGCGCAGGCGTGCCCCGCGGTGCGCTCGCCAGCTCGGACTCGCGTGAGAGTCGCCGTTCGATCGAGGGCCGGATCACGACGACCAGGGCGAGGACTGCGCCGATGACGGTGGCGACGCGAGCCGCCAGATCGACTCGTCCCACGCCATAGACGAGGTCGAGGGCGACCTCACCGGCCGGGACCGGCACACGCATCCGGCCGAACTCGTCCCGCTCGACCGCGACCCGCTGGCCGTTGACTCTGGCCTCCCACCGGGGAAACCACGTTTCCCTGATCGTGACGACGCCGCCGTCCCCCGTCACTACCGCCGAGATGCGGTGATTGCTGATGCTGATGTCGCTGGCCGTACCCGCTTCGACCGATACCATCGGGACGGCGTCGTCCACGAGATACAGGGCGTAGCCGGGGTTGTCGACCCGCCGCAGCGACGGAGAACGGTCGGCGATGGCCTCCATCTGCGGCGTGAGCGTGATGACCGCACCGACCGCCTGCTGGGTGAGGTACTCCCGTTCCAGCGCCCGTCCGACCGTGTCCGGGTCGATCGCCTGGCCGTCGTACCGGAGGTCCGGCGACCGGTGCCAGGTCTGCCAGAGCCACAGCCAGTCGTTGTACCGCAGCGGCCGATCGGTCGCGACCGGCGCCCACATCGGCTGGTGCCAGCCCAGTTCTGACCCGGCCACGAGGAGCGCCGTCCCCGGCGCAGCCAGATCGTCCGCCGCCTCGACCGCGATCTGCAGATCGGCGTACTCCGCGTTCGCGGTCGTCTCGACCGGGAACATGCTCCGCTGGTCCTCCGCCACAAATCCGGGCGGCCGCCCGATGAAGATGAGCGCGATGACGGCGGTCGCGACGGTCAGACCGATGTGCACCGGGCCGGCACTGCA
>CADCWK010000328.1 GCA_902806375.1 uncultured Thermomicrobiales bacterium | reverse complement strand
TCATCAGCGCCGCCCCGCGCGCCACGTTGCGCACCCGCTCCGTGAGCTCCTCCACCTGCCCCCGCTCTGGGGCGCGGATGAAGTACCAGACCTCCGCATCGTCCGGCACCACGTTGGGCGCCCCACCCCCGTGCGTGATCACGTAGTGGATCCGGGCGGCGTCGATCACGTGCTCGCGCAGGTAGTTCACCCCCACGCTCATCAGTTCCACGGCGTCGAGGGCCGACCGTCCCGTCTCGGGGTTCGAGGCGGCGTGGGCGGTGCGGCCCTTGAACCGGAACTTGATGTTGTTGACGGCCAGGCTGCTGCCCGCCCAGACGGTGTTCGTGGAGTTGGGGTGCCAGGTGATGGCGAGGTCGAGGTCGTCGAAGGCACCGGCGCGGGCCATGAAGACCTTCCCCTCGCACGTCTCCTCGGCCGGGCAGCCGTAGTAGCGCACCGTGCCGGGTGTCCCGGTCGCCTGCAGCCACGCCTTCGTCACGCTCGCCGCCGCCAGCGCCGCCGTGCCGAGCAGGTTGTGGCCGCAGCCATGACCCGGCCCGTCGACCACGATCGGCCGCTGGGTCGGTTCGCGCTCCTGCGACAGGCTGGGCAGCGCGTCGTACTCGCCGAGGAACCCGATGACGGGCCCGCCGCTGCCGCTGCTCCACTCAGCCATGAAGGCGGTCGGCAGGCCGCCGATGCCTGTGGTGACGGTGAAGCCGTCGGCGCGCAGGTCGTCGGCCTGGAGCCGGCAGGCGCGGTGCTCGGCGAGCGCGAGTTCCGGATGCTCCCAGATGGTGTTGGCCATCTGGATGAAGCGGCCCTGCCGCTCCTCCAGCCACTCGATCACCTGCTCATTGGTAGACGTCGTCGACACCTGTGCTCCCTCTTCTGCGTGGACCGGGAGACCCGGCATGGGTCATCGTCGCATCCGCGCAGCTTCACCGAACTGCCCGGTCCGCGCAATGGCCCAGCCGCTCCGGGCTGCCCATGCACGCCGGGATACTCGCCTCAGCCGGTGGCAGAGGTCCCTTCGGCTCAAGAGACCATGCGCCACGCGATGCGCCCGTCTTCGACGGTACCAAGGATCGTCCCACGGTCCGAGAGGTCTGACAGCACGCCCCGGATGGTCGTCGTCAACAGGGCGTGCGCCGCCAGATCGGCCGGCTGGGCACCCACCGACCGGAGCGCTGTCGCCTCGATCTCGTCGGCGAACCGGGTCACGGCGATGGCACTGAGGACGGCCCGCTCGACCGCATCGAGGGCGGCGGCGTTGTGGTCGATCAGCGCGACGAACGCCTCACGGTCGAGGACGGGGCCATGGCCGGGAACGAAGGCGCGGAAGTCGAGCGCCCGGGCCCGCTCGAGCGACGCGCGGTGCGTCGCGACCGAGAACAGGTACGGGATGCGGTACTTGTCGATCGTCTCGGCGGGGAAGACGACATCGGCCGGGAAACAGACGCCCCCGACCGCGTAGCCGATCTGGTCCGGGGAGTGACCCGGGAGACGGATCACGCCGATCGTGAGGTCAGCGAACGTCAGCGTGTCGGTCGAGACGATGTGGTGAACGGGTGACGCCGCCGCCAGGACGAACTTGCCCCGCATCGTCGCGGGCGGGTCGCCCCCGTAGAGGATGGCCGGCGCGAGCTCCGGGTTGCGGGTGAGGGCGGCCTCGACCGGCGACGCCCAGACCTCGCAGCCGGTCCGTCCGACGACCATCGCATGGCCACCGATGTGGTCGGCGTGGGCGTGCGTCGTCAGGATGCCGACGACGGTGCCCCACCCGGCGTCGGTGACCTCCCGGATCGCTCGCCGGCCCGAATCGCGGTCGAGGCCGGTATCGACGAGTAGCGACTGCCCGTCAGCGATCCGGATCACCCCGATGTTGACCGACCCCCGGACAACCGCTATCCGGTCGTCGATCGGGTACCACGGCCCCATGTCGCGCCTCCCCCGGCGGCCGGCGCGGCCGCCCCTATACTTCCCGCGCCATCCGAGCATGACAGAAAGGGCCGACCGGTGCAGACCCCGACCGCTGCCACGAACGACCGCGCCATCCGCCACATCGTCGAGGTCGCCCAGTTCGACCGGCCCTGGATCGAGGGGCTGTTCGCCCGTGTCGCGCGCATGCGGGAGTTGCCGCGCGGGTCGGACCGGCTCAAGGGCTGCATCCTCGCGACCCTGTTCTACGAACCGTCGACGCGGACACGGTTGAGCTTCGAGTCGGCGATGCACCGGCTGGGCGGGGCGGTCATCAGCACCGAGAACGCCGGCGAGTTCTCGTCGGCGATCAAGGGCGAGACGGTCGAGGACACGATCCGGATGATCGGCGGCTACGCCGATGCCGTCGTGATCCGCCACCCGGAGCAGGGCGCGGCCGCGCGGGCGGCGGCGGTCGCGGATGTCCCGGTCCTGAACGGCGGCGACGGCCCCGGCGAGCACCCCACTCAGGCCCTCCTGGACCTCTATACGATCATGTCCGAGCAGGGCCGCATCGACGGGTTGAAGGTCGCCCTCGTCGGCGACCTCCGCTTCGGCCGGACCGCCCGCTCCCTGGCCCGGCTGCTGACCCTGACGACCGGTACGGAGATCATCTATGTCTCCCCACCGGCGGTCCCGATGGGCAGCGACGTCCAGCGGGCGGTCGCGGCGGCCGGCGTCGCCCAGCGGAGCGAATCCGACCTCTCCGCCGTCCTGCCCGTGGCGGATGTCGTCTACCAGACCCGCATCCAGCGCGAGCGCTTCGCGACACGGGAGGAGTACGAGGCGTCACGAGGGGTCTACGTGCTGAACCGGGAGGCGTACACGCTCATGAAGCCGACGGCCACGGTCCTCCACCCGCTGCCCAGGGTCGACGAGATCGCGACCGAGGTCGACGACGACCCGCGCTCGGCCTACTTCCGCCAGGCCATCAATGGCGTCTACGTCCGGATGGCGCTGCTCGACCTGCTCCTCGGCGCGGACTGACGGGGCACGCCGATCAGCGCCGGGCGAGGTGCCGGCGCAGGACCGAACCGCCACCGAGGACCATCAGGCCGAGCGCCACCACGGACAGCACCTTGACGACGCCGAACAGGTCCGCGAAGGCGGCGGCGAAGAAGATCGGGATGAAGGCGACCGTGTTCGAGATCGTGAAGAAGGTCGCGTAGACCCGCGCCCGCATCTGGTCGTCCGAGCGCTCCTGGAGCAGCGTCTGGGCGGGAACGATGACCCAGGCGTTGCAGATGCCGGCCCCGAAGAGGAGGACGCCGGCGACGATGACCTCGATGGCGACCGGTGACGTGCCAAACAGCCTGGTCAGGATCGCCCCGCTCGT
>CADCWK010000327.1 GCA_902806375.1 uncultured Thermomicrobiales bacterium | reverse complement strand
ACGGTCGGTACGGGTCGGTCGGTTGGCGGGGGGGCGGCCCAGGGGGCGGCGGGGTGGCTCTGTCATGGGACGGATTGTGCCACGGCCGCGCCACTGCCATCGGCCGTGACGCCGTCCGGGCCCCGAAGGGCGACGGCACTCACACGGTGTCGACCTGCCGTGGGAACAGGGCCGGCGTCGCGAGCATCGCCTGCTTCCAGGCACGGGACTGATAGCGCATGTGCGTCAGAGCGGCGAGCAGGGCGACGGCGGCTCCGACCGCGAGCGACACCGCCAGGTCGGGTTCGGCGAGGAAGTTGACCGCGAGCCCGAACGTCGCGCCGATGACGACGCTGTTCATGACACCGACGACCGAGGCGATGGTCAGGAAGGTCTGCCAGCGAGCACCCCTCGTGCTCCGGATGGCGACCGCGGTAATCCCTTCGTCCGTCGTCGACTGCACGAAGTACGGCCGCAGTTCAGGGACCATCTCGACATAGAAGTGGCGGATCCGGTTGATCCCCCGGCTGTAGGTCTCGTCGTCGACCCCCGACTGGACGGTCCGCTGGAAGGTGACGAACCCGAGGAACGCGATCGGCGGCAGGATGAGCAGCGCGAAGACATTGAACGACTGACCGAAGTCGGATGCCGTCGCGGCGAAGCCGAGGGCGACGAGCGCGCTGGACAGCGAGCTGAGGAACAGCGCGGCCCGTCCGGTCGACTCGCTGGTCGTGAGGCCGCGGGCTCCCTGCAATGCGAAATGCTCCGTCGTCATGAACGAGATCGCCGCCTGCCGGCGATCCTCCGGGACGAGCTCTGCCACGTCGATCCTCCTGAACAGTGGGGAGCCGTCCAGACGGACGACCCCGGACATGCCAGCGAGTTGACGTAACGGTACGCTGGCCGGACCGTTATGCACGTCGCAGGTGAAAAGCTCAACCTGACCATCCAGGCGGGGTCGGGCTGGTCCGTATCCTTTCGGGCATCGATCCGTTGAGTGAAGGAGAGGCCGGACACGGTTGGCGACGGCAGCCGAACCGGATGACCGCAGCCGAGGCGGGAGGCATCGTGAACGCGGTCTGGCGTGACGACGGCGATGGACCGGATCGCGGGCTTGAACAGGCCGCCGGGGACGCGGAAGTGATGGCTCGTGCCCAGCGGGAGCTGTCGGCCTTCGCGCCGCTCTACCAGCGCTACTACCGGCCGGTCTTCGGCTACTGCCACCGCCGCCTTGGGCACCCCGAGGCCGCGGCCGACGCGACCAGCCAGACCTTCGCCCGGGCCTTGACCGGGATCCACGGCTTCCGGTCCGGCTCGGTCGCCGCCTGGCTGTTCACGATCGCCCGCAACGTCGTGATCGACACCGTCCGCAGCCGCCGGACTCATCTCGATCTCGATGTGGCGTTCCACATAGCCGGCGACGATCCGTTGCCGGAGGACGAGGCGATCGCGAACGACCAGCAGCGCGCGCTGTTCGCGGCGCTGCGGACGCTCACCCCGGAGCAGCGCCACGTCGTCGAGCTGCGGCTGGCCGGGCTGACTGGGCCGGAGATCGCGACGGTCATCGGCATCACACCCGGCGCCGTCAAGGCGAGCCAGCACCGCGCCTACGTGAGGCTCCGGGCCGTCCTGGCCGACGAGCACATCTTCGGAGATCCGACATGACGACCTGGGACGATTCCCCGCCGAACGGCGACCGGCAGGCCGAGGCGCTGGGCCAGTTCCTCGACCGCCGTGCCGCTGGCGACCCGGCCCCGCGGACCGGACTCGACCCCGATCTGGCCCGGACCGTCGATCGCCTCCAGAACCTGGCCGACGCGACCGTCGCGGCCCACGTCAGCGGCGCCGACGAGGCCCACGCCTGGGAAACCCTCATGCAGAACGCAGCCCGACCGCGGCTCGTCGCCCTCCCGCCAGCTGCCGCGCCCGCCACCGCCCCGATCGCCCACGGCGCGGGAGCGCGCTGGACCGGACCGGACCAGGCTGGGTGGCCGGTCCCGGCATCGTCCCGGCTCGTCGCGATCCGGCCCGGCGGGACACCGTCCCGGCTGCAGCGCCTCGGGCACCAATCGCTCGGGCTCGTCGCGACGCTGACCCTCGTCGCGCTCGTCGGACTCTCCGGTCTGGCCGTCTACCTGAGCGCCCCACAGCGTGACGACGGCGCGACCGTGCCGATCATCGCCGGCGCGAGCCCGACGTCCGAGCCCGTCCCGGCCGACCTCCGCGACGTCATCCCGTCGACCTGCGTCCAGGAACCACGCGACTACGTCGAGCTCATGCGAATGATCCGGGCGCCCTTGAACAACGGCGAAGTCCATCGGATCTTCAACCTTCGGCCCCAGGCGACAGCGATCGCCAATGCGACCAATCCGGAGCTGGAAGCGTTCCAGCTGCCCGATGGTCCGGAGCCTGACGAGGCGACTTCCCGTGCGGTCGTCTCGACCTTGAGCCAGTTCCATGGTTGTCAGACGGTGTACGGATGGCACTTGCAGGCGGCCTCACTGACGACCGACGACTACTGGTACCGCACGGTCTATCACTCGGACCGTGGGGGCGCGGAACTCGTCCTCCTGTGGTCCGATGACCAGTACCTGGCGACTGCCCCGCCCGAGGAGCGCACCGCGTCGCCTCCAGCCGAGAACGCGACGGTCAGAGACCTCGGAAGCGATCCCTTGTACGAGCTTTATGGCTTCCGACTGATTGACGAGGATCGGGTCGGCGCCTACCTGAGTCCGGGCAGCCGGTTGACCGGGGTCGGCGACGCGTCGGTCCTCGCCGTTCAGCCGGAGTACGACCAGCGCGGGTACGTGGTCTTCGCGCAGGGGGATGACGGTCGCTGGCTCATCGACGAGATCGTGTCGCCGCCGTTCACCCCCGCCGAGGACTGCGATCAGGTGTGTGCCACGCCAGCGGCACCTTGACGATCCGGGCATGTTGGCGATGGTGACCCGACGAGAGAACCCATCAGGACTGGAGTCTTCCCCATGCGTACCCTCAGGCGGTCAACTGGCCCGTCGTCGCGCATCGCGCTCTTGGTGGCGCTCGCGCTTGCGATCGTCGTGATCCCGGGATGGTCAGGTTTCACGATCAGGCACGGCGAGATGCCGGGCGCCGTCGCTCAGACATCGGGGGGTACACCGTCGCCACGCGTGCCGCTCGATGTCCAGGTGCCGATCTTCGGTGAATGCCTTGCGACGCCACGGGACTTCGAGGACGCGATGGCCCTCCTGCGGGCGCAACTGTATGACCCTTCCGTCGTCATGCCGCCGAGTTGGGCGACCGAGGACCGAGTCAGCCCAACTGGTCCCGTCCAGTCCTATGAGTT
>CADCWK010000326.1 GCA_902806375.1 uncultured Thermomicrobiales bacterium | reverse complement strand
CCCGGCGGTGTCCGCGACGATCCCGCGCCCGGGGTTCCTCAGCGACCTGCGCTGGCTGTTCAACGACGCGCTGACGATCATGCGCCGCAACCTGACCCAGGTGAGGCGCCAGCCCGAGAAGCTCTCGGACGTCACGATCCAGCCGATCATGTTCGTGCTGCTGTTCGCCTATATCTTCGGCGGCGCGATCGCCGTCCCGGCCGGGATCGACTACACCTCGTTCCTGATGGCCGGTATCTTTACCCAGTCGATCGCCGGTCTCTACTTCAGCTCGGCGATCGGCACGACCGACGACATGTCGAAGGGCATCACCGACCGGTTCCGGTCGCTGCCGATCTCCCGCGCGGCCGTCCTGCTCGGCCGGACGGTCTCGGACCTGGTCCAGAGCCTGCTCGGCGCCACCGTGCTGATCGTGACCGGGCTGATCGTCGGCTGGCGGATCGAGGACGGCCTGCTCAACGCGCTCGCCGGCTTCGGCATCCTGCTGCTGTTCGGCTACGGCATGACCTGGGTTGGCGTCTTCCTCGGGCTGAGCGTCCGCAGCACCGAGGGCGCGCAGGCGATCGGCTTCATCCTGTTCTTCCCGCTGACCTTCCTGTCGAACGCCTTCGTCCCGACGGCCTCGATGCCCGGCCCGCTCCAGGTCATCGCGGAATGGAACCCGATCAGCGCGGTGACCGGCGCCCAGCGCGTCCTGTTCGGCAACACCGTCCCGGAGCTCCAGCAGGGCGCCTGGCCGGTCGAGAATCCCGTCATCGCGTCCCTGATGTGGTGCGCCATCCTGCTGGTCGTCTTCGTGCCGCTCGCCGTCTGGAAGTACCGCCAGGCCGTCAGCCGGTAGAGAGCCGCCGGGGTCCGGGCTCCCGTTCCCGACCGGAGGCGACCCGCGCATCGTCTCGTGACAATGTTCGTCTCAATCGACGCGTGCACCGGACCGCCAGCCCGTCGTAGGCCCGGCGGTCCGGCTCTGACGACCAGCCGGTGGGCTGACTGCAATGGCGCAGGTTTTTCGGGCGGGCGACCGCCACACGGTGTCCGTGACCGGACGAGGAGAACCTGGATGGCTGAACCGACTGGCCTGACCAACACCACCGCCGCGGCCGCGGCGATCGCCGACGAACCGTCCTACCTGCCGCCTGACCAGATCATCCGGGTCATGGTCGGCATCCTCGCCGGCGTCTTCCTTGGTGCGCTCGACCAGAGCATCGTCGGGACCGCCCTGCCCCGGATCACCTCCGAGCTCGGCGGCCTCGACCAGCTCTCCTGGGTCGTCACCGCCTACCTGCTCACCTCGACCGCCGTCACCCCGCTCTGGGGCAAGATCTCCGACCTCTACGGCCGCCGCCTGATCTTCCAGATCTCGATCGGCATCTTCATCGCCGGCTCGCTGCTCTGCGGTGTCGCCCAGGACATGCCGCAGCTGATCGCCTTCCGGGCCATCCAGGGCATCGGCGGCGGCGGCCTGTTCGCCCTCGGTCTGGCGATCATCGGCGACATCGTCCCGCCCCGCGAGCGCGGTCGCTACGGCGGCCTGTTCGGCGCCGTCTTCGGCGTCTCCAGCATCGCGGGGCCGCTGCTCGGTGGCTTCTTCACCGACGGCCCCGGCTGGCGATGGATCTTCTTCATCAACGTCCCGGTCGGGATCGTCGCCTTCTACATCACGTCTCGGAACCTGACCATGCCGTTCACCCGACGCGAGGCCAAGGTCGACTACCTTGGCGCGGGCGCGATCGTCGCGTCAGTCACCGCCCTGTTGCTCTACCTGAACTGGGCTGGCACCGAGTACGGCTGGACATCAGCCGAGGGTCTCGGCCTCGTCGCCCTGTCGATCGCCCTGGCCGCGGCGTTCGTGGCGATCGAGCTCCGCTCCCCCGAACCGATCCTCCCGATGCACCTGTTCCGGGGCAACATCTTCACTGTCGGCAACATCTACGCGGCCGTCACCGGTGTCGCGATGTTCGGGGCCCTGATCTACCTGCCCGTGTTCTTCCAAGCCGTCCAGGGGATGTCCGCCACCGAGTCCGGGCTGGCCCTGCTCCCGGCGGTGATCGGTATCACGCTCACCTCGGTCGGCTCGGGCATCCTGATCACCCGGACCGGCAAGTACAAGATCTACCCGATCGTCGGCGCGGCCGTCCTGCTCGTCTCACTGTTCCTGATGTCGTTCATCCGGGTCGACACCCCGTACTGGCAGATCGCGCTCTATATGCTGCTGTTCGGTGGCGGGCTCGGCTTCGCCATCCAGACCGTGACGACGGCGATCCAGAACGCCGTCGCGCTGCGCGACATGGGTGCCGCGACCTCGTCGACGACCTTCTTCCGCAGCCTCGGCGGCGCGATCGGCGCCGCCCTGTTCGGGACGATCCTGACCAACAACCTGGCGCGCTACATCGCCGAGGAATTCGCCGAGAACCCGCAGCCAGCCGACGCGTCAGGGGCGGCCCCGGTCGCGGTCGACACTAATAACGTCGCGGCCATCCAGGCACTGGAGGAGCCGGTCCGCGGCTTCGTCCTCACCTCCTTCGCGCGAGCGATCGACGACATCTTCCTCTGGAGCCTGCCATTCGTGGCGGTCGGCCTGGTCGTGGCCTTCTTCCTCAAGGAGATCCCGCTCAAGGGCGAGCCCGAGGTGGTCGCGGTCGCGGAGGGCGAGGACGCACAGGGCAGTCGCCCGCCGGTCTTCGCCGGGCACTGATCCCCGTCGAACCGAGCCAGCGTGCGCTGAGATCCCCGGACCTGGCTGGTCCGGGGATCTCTGTCGTCTGGCCACCCCCAATCAGTGATCAGGCCCTGCGCGCCGTGCAGAACGCCAACGCCGCCGAACCGATCGGGGCCAGCGAGTCCAATCGTCCTGGGCCGCCAGCGCCGGCATCGCTGGACGTGCCCTGATTCGGGTCCGGCTCCGACCGAGCACCGATCCGGTACAGTGACGCCCATGCCTGACCAAACCACCGACGCAGCCGCCCTGATCGCCACGCTCCACGCCGAACTCTCCGCCATCGGCCCGCTGACCACCGAGGCCGTCCCACTGCCTTGGACCGGCCGCGAACTGACGATCACCCGGCCGACCAACATGGACGACCTGCTCGACCGGATCGCCGAAGACCCGGAGCAGAACCTGCCGTACTGGGCCGAGCTGTGGCCGAGCGGCATCGCGCTCGCCGACGCAATCCTGCGGCGACCGGAGACCGTCGCCGGCCGGGCCGTCCTCGAACTGGGCTGCGGGGCCGGCACGACCGCGGCGGCGGCGATCCTCGCCGGGGCGCAACTGACGGTGACCGATTACGCGCCGGACGCCCTGACGCTCTGCC
>CADCWK010000325.1 GCA_902806375.1 uncultured Thermomicrobiales bacterium | reverse complement strand
TGACCGTCGCCTGGGTGCCGACCGGCATGAAGGCCGGTGTCTGGACAACGCCGCGCGTCGTCGTGATCCGTCCGCGACGGGCCCGGCTGCCCGTGTCCGAGGTGAGGAGATCGAATCTGAAGATGGTTTCGGTCAACGTCCCGGGAACTCCCGAGACCCCGGACCAGCTGGTCCGGGGTCCACTCAGGCAGGGTCAGGATCGAGCGACCAGGCGCCTAGCGATGGTACCCGGCCGTCTGGCGACGGGTCCGCGCGCGGGCGAACGGATCGGTGGGGTCACTGTCAGAGGAGGTCGGAGCGGCTGACGCGGCTGGCCTGCTCGCGACCGCGGTCGATCCACCGGTACCGTTCGATGCAGCCGCCGGGCGGGCCGCCGTGGCCGTGGCCGCGGGACGACTGGCGGTGGTGGCTGTGCCGCGGCGACTGGTCGTCCGGACCGGGACGAACTCGATCTCCCCGGTGGGCTCCGGCTCGGCGGGCTTCGCGGCGGGCAGCTTCGCCGCAGACGCCGGGGCCGTCGTCGCGCTGCCCACGGTCCCCACGGCCTTCTTCACCGCGCCGGTCGTCGTGGCGGTCTTGCCGGCGGCCGGGGTGGCGGCCTTCGTGGCCGTGGTCGCCGGCCTCGCGGTCGTCGTCTTCGCGGCGGGCTTGCCATTGACGCTGGCGGTGGCGCTCTGGACCTCGTTCTTCAGCCCGGCGATCTCGCTGCTCAGCGTCTTGCGGACATCCGTCCCGGCCGCCTCGTTGAGGTTCTTCTCGAACTCCCCCTGCAGGTTGCCCGACATCTTCCGGAAGTCCCGGAGCGCCTTGCCGGCCTGCCCCATCAACTCAGGGAGCTTGGCGGGACCGAAGATCATGAGGGCCGCGATCAAGATGATCACGACTTCCTGAAAGCCTACGCCGGGAATGGGCATCTGAGACCTCGCTCTGGCAGCGGTCGAACCGTCCGCCCTGCCGACCAATCGTGACCGTCGCGGAGGCTCTCGCCTGTGGCAGAATCGCCGAAAGTATAGCACCGGCCCCCAACCCCTCCGGGCGCGACGGGCCGGCATCCGACCGGGGAAAGACATGAAACTGATCGTCGGCCTTGGCAATCCCGGACGCGAATACGACCGGACCCGACACAACGTCGGTTTCATGGTGGTCGACGAGCTCCACCGGCGACTCGGCACTCCCGGCTACCGGGCCCGGTTCAAGGGTCTCGTCGCCGAGGGCATGATCGCGGGGGAAAAGGTCATCCTGCTCAAGCCGCTGACTTTCATGAATGTCAGCGGTCAGTCCGTCGCGGAGGCGCTCCGCTGGTACCACCTGCCGGTCGAGGACATGCTGGTCATCCAGGACGATCTCGACCTGCCGTTCGCCACGCTGCGGCTCCGGGCCAGGGGATCGGCCGGCGGGCACAACGGACTGACCTCGATCCTCCAGCTCCTCGGGACGACCGAAGTCAATCGCCTGAAGATCGGGATCGGTCGGGGCAGCAACACCGCCCACTCCCACGTCCTGGGTCGCTTCACCGCCGAACAGGAAGCCGAGCTCCCGTTCCTGCTCGGCAATGCCGCCGACACCACCGAGCAGTGGGTCCGGGAAGGGGTCACCGTGACGATGAACCAGGTCAACGGGAAGGCTCAAACCGCGCCGAACGCGACGGTAACGCCCCCGGGACTCCCGCGATGACCACCCCACCACCGGCCGGTCGACCGGGCAGCCCCGAGGAGCGGGTGGCCGTGATCGGTGCGGGGACCATGGGTCAGGGCATCGCGCAGGTCTTCGCCGCGTCCGGGTCGCGCGTCACCCTGATCGACGTGTCGGCCGAGGCGACCGAGCGCGGCCGCGCGGCGATCGATACCGCCCTGCGGCGATCGGTCGAGCGGAAGCGCCTCGACGCTGACGAACGGGAGCGGACGCTCGGGCGGCTGACGACGTCGACATCGATGGAGGGAGCGGCGGACGCCGGTCTGGTGATCGAGGCGGTGTTTGAGGACCTGGACGCCAAACTGAGCGTCTTCGACGCCCTGGCACCAGTCCTCAGTCCATCGGCCCTGCTTGTCAGCAACACTTCGTCGCTCTCGATCACCCGGCTCGGGGCGGCGACCCCGTTCCCTGACCGGGTCGCCGGGCTGCACTTCTTCAACCCGGTCCCGGTCCTGCCGCTGGTCGAGATCGTCCGGGGCCTCGCGACGAGCGACGAGACCGTGGAGGCGCTGCGAGCCATCGCCGGGTCGATTGGCAAAACTGGTGTCGTCGTCCGCGACAGCCCTGGGTTCGTGGTCAACCGGATCCTGATCCCGATGATCAACGAGGCGATCACCTGCCTGGACCACGGCGTGGCCGGGCGTAACGATATCGACGCGACCATGCGGCTCGGAGCCAGTCACCCCATGGGCCCCCTGCAGCTGGCCGACCTAATCGGGCTGGACGTCTGCCTCGATATCATGGCGACGCTCCACCGCGACCTGGGCGAGGATCGCTATCGCCCGTCGCCACTCCTGCGGCAGATGGTGGCGGCCCGGCGGCTCGGTCGCAAGACGGGGAGAGGGTTCTATGACTACCCGGCCGACTGACGATTCGCCGATCCGGATCCTCGTGGCGAAACCCGGCCTGGACGGGCACGACCGGGGCGCCAAGGTGCTGGTCCGTGCCTTCCGCGACGCCGGCTTCGAGGTCATCTACACGGGGCTCTTCCAGACGCCGGAGATGATCGCGAACGCCGCCCTCGAGGAGGACGTCGACGTCATCGGGCTCAGTATCCTGTCCGGCGCCCACATGGCCATCTTTCCCCGGATCATGGCGGAACTGGCCGCCCGCGAGCTGACCGACGTGCTTGTCGTCGCGGGCGGCACCATCCCCGCGGAGGACATCGACGCCGTGTCGGCGATGGGCGTCAGCCGCGTCTTCGGTCCGGGGACGCGGCTCGCCGATATCGTGTCGTACATCCGCGAGCATGCCCCCCGCCGCCCGGGCGTCCTTACGGAATGACCACACCGGACGAGCCCTCACCGGCAATCGCGTCCATCATTGGACGACTGGCAGCGGGCGATCGTCGGCTCCTGGCGCGTCTCGCCTCGGCGATCGAGCGCGACGAGCGTGAGATTGCCCACCTGCGCGACCAGCTCTACCGGCACGGCGGGACGGCGCACGTCGTCGGTATCACTGGACCGCCGGGTGCTGGCAAGAGCACGCTCGTGGACCACCTGGTCGGGGCGTTCCGCGAGCGGGGTCGACGGGTGGCGGTCATCGCGATCGATCCCAGCAGCCCGCTTAGTGGCGGCGCGACCCTGGGTGACCGGTACCGGATGATGCGACACCATGGCG
>CADCWK010000324.1 GCA_902806375.1 uncultured Thermomicrobiales bacterium | reverse complement strand
CGGACGCTCCACATGTCGCTGGCCGGTATCCGCGATATCAGCGTGATCGACACCGCCCCGCAGGCTCGATTGCCGGTCCGGACGTTCGTGACGGAGTGGAGCGACCACCTCATCCGCGAGGTCCTCCTGCGAGAACTCGAGCGCGGCGGGCAGGTCTACTTCGTCCACAACCGGGTCCACGACATCGATCAACTCGCCCACAAGCTCCGGACGCTCGTCCCCGAAGCGCGCGTCGGGATCGGGCACGGGCAGATGGACGAAGCTGTGCTGGAGGACGTCATCCTGTCGTTCGTCCGCCACGACTTCGACGTCCTGATCTCGACGACGATCATCGAGTCGGGTATCGACATCCCCAACGTCAACACGATGGTGATCGACCACGCCGACGCCCTCGGGCTGACCCAGCTCTACCAGCTCCGGGGCCGGGTCGGCCGGAGCACCCAGCGGGCCTACGCCTACCTGCTCTACCGTCCGGGCAAGTCCCTCAGCGAAGTGGCGCAGGAGCGGCTGGAGGCGATCCAGGAGGCGACCGAGCTGGGGGCCGGGATGCGCGTCGCGATGCGGGACATGGAGATCCGCGGCGCCGGCAACATCCTCGGCGCCGAGCAGAGCGGGCACATCGCCTCGATCGGGTTCGACCTGTACATCCGCCTGCTCGCCCAGGCCGTCGACGAGATCACGAAGGGGCAGCCGGCGTCCGACCCCAACGCCGTCCTGCTCGACCTGCCGCTGACCGCACTGATCCCGGCCAGCTACATCGTCGACACCGAGCTGCGGCTGGCGACCTATCGCCGGATCGCCGGCGTCGGCTCCGTGGTCGCGCTGGACGACATGCGGGCGGAACTGGTCGACCGCTTCGGGGAGATCCCCGAGGAGGTCGAGCACCTGCTCGCCCTGATCGCCGTGCGGCTCCGCTGTGAGGCGCTCGGCATCGAATCGGTCGTGGAGCGCGAGCGGGAGATGGTCATCCGCCCGGTCCAGACGGCCCCGCTCGACGGCCGGCTGATCGCCCGCCGGTTCGGCCCGGCCGTCAGGCTCACGCCGAACAGCGTCCGAGTCCGGCTGCCGGACCTCCGGATGCCCTGGCAGGAGGCGCTGGACCTCCTCCTCGACATGATCGCGGCGGTCCAGCCCGCTCACGTCCCGGGCCTGGACGTCGCCCTACCGAACGGCACCAACCTGCCCCGCTCCCGCGTCCTGAGTGGTGACGCCGAGCGAGTGCTCAGCTCGAGTCGCCGCGGCTGAGCCAACCTGGAATCCGACCCCGGCGCACCTCCACCCGGAAGCGGAGCCCGTGCTCGCCGGCCCCACCGGGTAGCGCCCAGGGGCTGTCGGCCCGGCGATGGGAACCCGGCGACACCGCGCGGCGTTCTTCCCCTGACCGGAAGAACGCGGCGGCCCGACCCGACTGGTCGCTGCTCGTCCGGGCGACGTGTCGACCAACCGGAATGGGATGACGGATGACCTTGCGACCGTTCTCGACGCTTACCCGTGGCCAGGTTGGCTCTGACCGGCACCTGTCCGCCAGCACCCGGACGACCCGTCGCCAGATCGTCACTATCGGGGCTGCCCTCGCCGGCCTCGTCGCCCTCGGCCGCGACCACCACGCGGCGGCGCAGGGCATGGCCGTCGAGACGGCCTTCAGCGAGGAGAAACTCCGCCAGCTCGGCTACCCGGCGCTCGACATCACCGTCGGACCCGATGGCGTCGTCGCCCCGTCGGAACTACCAGAGGGGTGGTACCTCGTCAGCCTGTCGGCCCCGGCTCCGTACGTCGGCTACGTCGACTTCATGCTGCCCCCCGACGGCCTGGACATCGAGACCGCCACCCAGCAGGCCCTGGATGCCGGAAGCAACGACATCACCCGGATGGACTGGGGTTACGCCGGCGGGACCAACACGTTCGATCCTGACGTGCCGGTCAGGTTCGCCATCCATCTCGCACCGGGGGTGTACCAGGTCGCCGCCTCCTACTACCTGCCGGACCAGGGAGCCGAGGAGGTCATGACCCTGTCGCCGCTGACGATCACGGCAGCGGGTGGCGGTACCCCGGCGGCTGGCACGCCGGTCGCCGTGATGGCCCCGACCGTCGACGTCCGGCTGGAGATGACCGACGACCTGCGCTACATCGTCACGCCAGACGTCGTCCCGAGCGGCCCACAGATCTGGGAGATCGCCAACACCGGAACAATGCACCGCCACCACGTGGTCATGGCCCGGTACCCGGACGGCACGACGGCCGAGGCGATCATCGCCGACATGGCCGCGCTGTTCTCCGGCACACCGCCGGCCGGTGAACCACTCGCCGCGCAGGCGGTCGGCGTCGCCTACGCCGCCCTCCAGTCCGGCGGCTACACCACCTACAACGAGTTCGACCTCTCCGCCGGGACCTACGCGCTGGTCTGCTACATCCTCAACGTCCAGACCGGCGTGCCCCACCTGCTCGACGGCATGGTGACCGTCTTCACCGTCGCGTAGCGATCGATCCGAAACGGAGACCGTCATGCGGAACGGCGTCCCCGGCATGCCGGGGACGCCGTTCTGCGTTCGCCCGGGGAACACGATCCCGGCCCCTCCGGTGCTACGGGGTCACGAATTCCACCTCGAGGTCACTCGCACACGAGAGATCGACGACGGCGGACGGGTCGTCCAGGAACGCGACGGTCCCGGGCAGCAGGCAACGCTGGCTGAAGGCGATCGGCGTGTGGCCGAGAGCGGACGCGACGACGACCTGGCTGTTCGGCAGGGTCTGCGCCGCGACGTCGGCGTTGGACGGCGGCGTGATCGGGTCGTACTCACCCGAGACGATCAGCACCGGGATCTCGGAGGTCACCGGCTCGCTCTGGACCGGGTCCGACGCCGGCAGGTCGAAGCCACGGCAGACCGCGAAGTAGTCCTCCGCGCCGAAGCTGACACGATCGTCGGCGATCACCGGCAGGACGTCGGCCTCCCCGATCTGCTCGGCCGTCCCCTCCAGCGTCTCGAACGCGAGTTCGTCCTGGCAGAGGATGCTGTAGTAGAACCCGGTGGCGATCGGCGTCGACGACAGCAGGGTCAGGTACTGGTCGAGTGCAGTCGCGTCCCCGATGGCCAGGGAATGGAGGAGGTCCGGCACGACCCCGGCGAGGACGCCGCTGAAGACGAGCTGGTAGACCAGGTAGCTGACAATCATCCCGTCGACCGTCACGTCCGTCGCCGCGCCGCTCAGCGCGTCTTCAAACGAGGCGTCGTGGGGCTCCGCGTTGAACCGGTCGACGGCGCGCTCGAAGTCGCCGAGCACGTCGGGGTAGGCCTCTCCACACTGGCGGTCAGCGGT
>CADCWK010000323.1 GCA_902806375.1 uncultured Thermomicrobiales bacterium | reverse complement strand
GCCATGGTCGCCGGCGCGATCTACCTGGTGGGAACGTTCCTCGTCACGGTCGTCTTCAATGTCCCGCTCAACGACGACCTCGACGGCTATAGCCTCCTGGACCCCTCCAGCATCGGCCTGACCGAGGGGTACCTGCGGGACTGGTCGCGCTGGAACGACGTCCGGACGGTCAGCGCGCTCGTCGCGTTCGGGTTGTTCGCCGCGTCGGCCCTCCTGCCCCGGTCCCGGACTGGTGCCGGCACGGGGCGGACCGCCGGTCGGCCCACGACCGACCGGTCGGGGATCTGAGACGACCGACGAGTCGCATAGCTACGCCGGCGTCGCCGCGATGGTCGACGCGAGATCGGGGGCGTTCGGATCGAGGACCGGTAGCTGGCCGACATCGGTCAGGTCGGTGTGCTTCATCCCGCTGCCGGTCGAGAAGATCACCACCTCGTCGTCCTGGCGCAGGAAGCCGCTCTCCCGCAACGTCCGCGTGGCCACGAAGGTGGCGCCCGCCTCGGGCGAGACGAACATGCCCTCGTGGGTCGCGGCCAGCCGGACCCCCTCCATCAGCTCCGCCTCGGTGACCGTCAGGGCAGTGCCGCCACTCTGCCGCACCGCGTCGAGGATCAGGTAGTCGCCGATCGCTACCGGCACCCGCAGACCGGGCGCGCCAGTGGACGCGTCCCGCCACGGCTCGGCGTGCCGTTCCCCGGCGTCGAATGCCCGGACGATCGGGGCGCATCCCTCGGCCTGGACGACGATCATCTTCGGCCGCTCCGGCCCGATCAGACCCATCGTCTCCAGCTCGGCGAATGCCTTCCACATGCCGACGATGCCGGTCCCGCCGCCGGTGGGGTAGACGATGGCGGCGGGCAGGCGCCAGCCCAGCTGTTCAGCCAGCTCCAGGCCCATCGTCTTCTTGCCCTCCGCCCGGTACGGCTCCTTGAGTGTCGACACGTCGAACCAGCCGTGGGCGGGGCCAGCCTCCCGGACGACCCGTCCGGCGTCGTTGATCAGCCCGTCGACCAGGAAGACCCGGGCGCCGTATTCGACGCACTCAGCTTTCATCACTACCGGTGCGTCGGCCGGCATGAAGACCCAGGCGGGGATCGCGGCGCGGGCGGCATAGGCGGCCATCGCCGATCCGGCGTTGCCCGCCGACGGGATCGCGACCGACGTCGCCCCGAGCTCCTTCGCGCGCGAGACGGCCATGCCGAGTCCCCGCGCCTTGAAGCTGCCCGTCGGATTCATCCCCTCGTCCTTGACCAGGAGCCGGTCCAGGCCGATGGCACGGCCCAGCGCCGGTGCCCGGAGCAGCGGAGTGCCGCCCTCGCCGAGCGTGAGCGCGTTGGCCGGGTCCCGCACGGGCAGGATCTCGAAGTAACGCCACAGATCCCATGGGCGGCTCGCCAGCGCCGACGGGGTCATCTCCGTGGCCGCACCCGCCAGGTCGTAGCGGCAAAACAGCACCTTGCCGCAGACGGGACAGACGGTCCGGAGCTGATCGGCCGAAGAGGTGGCGCCGCAGTTGCTGCATTCCAGGTGAGTGAGATGACTGCGCATCGGGGCTCCTGGGGCGAACAACGGGATGGGTCCGTTGGGCGGTCCATGACGTGGCAGCGCGGCGATCGTCCCACGGCCGCCGCCATCGTATCCGAAACTCGGTCGGCTGTTCCGGTCGCGGACCGACGATGGTCCCGACCACGCGGGCTCATGGTGCTTGACGGCGCTCGTCCGGCAAACCTATACTCTCGCGCGCCGTACAAACACCTGCCCAGGTGGCGGAATCGGCAGACGCGCTAGCTTGAGGGGCTAGTGCCCGCAAGGGCGTGGAGGTTCAAGTCCTCTCCTGGGCACCGGACGCATTGGCGCGACCACGGCGGGTCGCGCCTGCCTGGGCGATTAGCTCAGTCGGTAGAGCGCCACGTTTACACCGTGGATGTCAGAGGTTCGAGCCCTCTATCGCCCACCGGGCGCGGTCGCGTCCCACACGTCCATGGACAACGCGCCAAGGTAGCTCAGTTGGTAGAGCTCACGACTGAAAATCGTGCGGTCGCCGGTTCGAGTCCGGCCCTTGGCACCACCGTACGGACGCGCCGCAGCCTCACGCTGCGGCGCGTTTGCTTTTCCAGTCAGAGGAAACCGGTACTGATCAGCCCGGAATACCCGAAGCGACCACGATGGTC
Source organism: uncultured Thermomicrobiales bacterium (assembly GCA_902806375.1). Classification (GTDB taxonomy): domain Bacteria; phylum Chloroflexota; class Chloroflexia; order Thermomicrobiales; family UBA6265; genus CADCWK01. The sequence goes on along the minus strand of CADCWK010000323.1, from coordinate 1,152 downwards.
GGCTCGTGGCGGACCGGGCACGACAGGGACGCGGCCAGCGGACACATCCGGTGGGCGTCGGCGTGGAGCCGCTCGGCCAGCGACGGGTCCGAGCCGGACGCGATCGTCACCTGCGGGCGCAGGGTGATCTCCGTGAAGACGCCGCTGCCATCGCGCTGCTCGACCAGGGTTCCCAGGGCCTCATCGACATAATTCACGACGACGACCCCGGCGTCGGCGCAGAGGTGGAGGTACCAGAGCATGTGGCAGGACGCCGCGGCGCTGACCAGGAGATCCTCGGGGTTGTGGCGGGCCGGGTCCCCCCGGAACTGGGGGTCAGAGGAACCGGCGATGGTCGGCTTGCCCGCGATGGCGACATCGTACTGCCGCTCATACTCCCGGTAGGACGATGTCCCGGTCCCCCGGTTGCCCGTCCACCGGATCGAGGACGCGTACCGGTGGGTGCGCTTTGCCTGCTCACCGGACTGGTCATTCTCTGGCGCCATCGGGCTCATCCTCCTGCGTGCGATCGGATCGGATACGCCAGCACCACTCCGGCTAGGCCGGTCGATCACCACCCGGCTCGGCACCGGAGACGACGGGGACGTCGTCGCGCTCGCCCCACTCGTTCCACGAGCCGTCGTAGTTGGCGTAATTGTGGTGCCCAGTCCGCTCCAGTGCGAACAGGACCGCAGTCGCCGTCACGCCACCGTTGCAGTAGGCCACGACCGGCGTCTCCGCCGCGATCCCGGCCCCGGCGAAGATCGCGGCCTGCTCCTCGATCGATTTCTGAGTGCCGTCCGCACGCATCAGCGATTTCGCCGGGATGTTGATCGCGCCGGGGATGTGCCCGCCACGCGAGCCGCGCTGCACCGAGCCGTCGTACTGGCCGCCGTCCCGGGCGTCGATGATCGCCGTCCGGCCGTTCTCGGTGGCGAGCCGGACGTCGTCGATTCCCATGACCAGCTCGTGCCGGTAGCGCGGCGTGAAGGTCGCCGGCGCCGGCGTCACCGCCTCGGTGCTGAGTGGCTGCCCGGCGGCCGACCAGGCGGCGTAGCCGCCATCAAGGATCGCGACCCGGTCATGCCCGTAGGCCCGCAGCGCCCACCACAGCCGCGTCGCCATGTGGCCGCCGGTGTGGTCGACCGAGACGACCAGGGTATCGTCGCCGAT
>CADCWK010000322.1 GCA_902806375.1 uncultured Thermomicrobiales bacterium | reverse complement strand
GATGATCCGTCTCACCGTTGCGGGACCGGAAATCACGGCCCTGTCAGTTGCCGCGAACGTCCTCCGGGCCATCCTTGCCCGGACGGGTTGATTCAACCAGGCAGTTCCTGTGGCCAGGACACGGTTCGATTTCTGGTGCGCTGAGAAGAAAACGTCCCGGACGGCACTGCGGTCCCGTTCGCCGGCGGTCACCTGATCCCGGCACAGGTGATAGGTGGTGACCGGTATAACGATGCCCCGGGTGGTCGGTGAGACCATCCGGGGCATCGTCCTTATCGGTGCGTCTGGTGCCCGGTGAACGTCAGTCGGTGCCGGCGCCGGCCGGGAGCGGGGCCTCGTGGCCCAGCCCCAACCGGTCGACCACGCGCCGGACCGGCACCGGCGCCCACCAGGCCCAGCGCCCGAGGAGCCGCATCGTCGCCGGGACCAGCAGCCCGCGGACGATCGTCGCGTCGATCAGGACCGCGAGGGCCAGCCCGAAGCCCATGCTCTTGAGGATGACGATGTCGGCCAGCATGAACCCGCCGAAGACGACCACCATGATCGCCGCCGCGCCGGTGATCACCCGTCCGCTGCGGGCCAGCCCGGTGGCGACCGAGGCCGCCGCGTCACCCGTCCGGCGGTACTCCTCCTGGATCCGCGAGAGCATCAGCACCTCGTAGTCCATGCTGAGGCCGAACAGGATGCAGAAGATCAGGATCGGCGTCGTCGAGATGATCTCGCCGGAGGCCGCGAAGCCGAACAGGCTCTCGAAGTTCCCGAACTGGAAGACGAGGACCACCGCGCCCAGCGCCGCCGAGATCGACAGCAGGGTCGAGAAGATCGCCTTGAGCGGCAGCAGGACCGAGCCGAACGTCAGCAGCAGGATCAGGTACGACCCGACCAGGACGAAGAGCGCCGCCGGCAGCAACCCGGCGTTGATGCCGTCCACCGTGTCGACCGAGGCCGCCGCGTCGCCGCCGACCGTGATGCCAATCCCCGTGCCCGTCTCCGCCCGGATGTCACGGACGACCTCCTCCAGGTTGGCCCCCGAGGCGTTCGTCATCACGTCGACCAGGACCAGTTCATCGCGGACCGTCGTCTCGACCGTGCCCCGGATCGCCTCCGGCAGGCTGGCCGTGGCGCCGTCCCAGGTCGACCAGTCGAAGGCGTTGGCGGTCGCCAGGTCGGCGGAGACGTAACTCTCCACCTCGCCGACGTTCGGGATGGTGGCCAGGCGGGTCGTCAGCTCCTGGAGCTGGGCGACGCTGGCCGGGGAGGTCGCATCACCGTCCGCGACCGAGACCAGGACGGGAATCGGGTCGGCGTCGCTGGCGACGAAGTCGGACGCCAGCCGCTCGGAGACGACCCGGGCCTCGGAGCCGACCGGGAGGACGTCCGGACCGCCCGGGGTCAGGTCCAGCTGGAGCAGCGGGGCGGCGAGCACGCCGAGGACGATCAGGACGACGGCGACGACCTGGATCGGGTACCGCATCACCCGGGTCGCGATCCCGTGCCAGAAGGAGCTCTCCTCGCCACCGGACTGCGCCCGGCCCCGGCCGATGCTGAGCCCGTTGACCCGCTTGCCGAGCATCGTCAGCACGGCCGGCAGGAGCGTGAGTCCGAAGAGCAGGGCCATCGCTGTCGCGGCGATCCCGGCCTGCCCCATCGACTGGAGGGCCTGGAGCGGGAAGAACTGCGTCGCGGCCAACCCGACGATGACCGTGATGCCGGAAACGAGGATCGCCTTGCCGACGGTCGCCATCGTGACGGTGATCGCCTCGGCCACCGGCCGGCGGGCCAGCTCCTCACGGAAGCGCGTCACCATGAACAGCGAGTAGTCGATGCCGAGCCCGAGCCCGAGCATGGTGATGATGTTGACGGCGAAGATCGACTGGAAGACGTCGGTCGAGAGGACGAAGATCAGCGCGATCGAGGCGACGATCGCCAGGGCGGCGATCAGCAGCGGGATGCCGGCCGCGACCAGGGAGCCGAAGACGACGAGCTGGATCAGCAGTGTCACCGGGATCGAGAAGGTCTCGGCGCGGAGCAGTCCTTCCTCGACCTCCGTGCCGATCGCGGTGCCGATGGCCGGGCCACCGCCGGTCGCGACCGTCAGGCCGTTGGCGGTCGCGGCGCTGTTGACCTCGTCGTGGATCGCCTCGAAGTCGGCGTCCTCGACCGACGCCCCCGGCGCGAGCAGTGCCACGGCGTAGGTGGCCGTCCCGTCCTCCGAGATCATCCGCGGGTTGCCGGTCGTCCAGGTCGTCAGGACCGCGCTGAAGCGGCTGTCCCCCTGGAGCGAGGCGAGGGCGGCGTCCACCCGAGGCTGGACGGCCGGGTCGGTCACCGCCTGGCCGGCATCGAACAGGAAGACGATCGCGTCGTTGCCCTGGCCGAACTCCTCGACCAGTGTCTCGTCGACGCGCGTCGATTCGGCGTCGCCGGAGACGAAGCCTTCGGAGGAGAGGTTCGGGGCGACGGTCACCAGCGCGCCGACGGCGACGACGAACGCGAGGATGGCGAGGACGGCGACGAGCCGGGCGTTGCGGGCGATCAGGCGGCCATAGGCGGTGAACATGGCAAGGTGCTCCCAGGCCGGGCCTCGCGGTGGAAACCCGGACGTCATGTCGGTTCGATTCGGCGTCGGTTCATGGGTGGATTAGGACCGGCCCGCGGGGGTGTCCGGTCCAGAGGGTCAGCCGGTCATGGCGGGGTTGGGGCCGACCGGCCGGCCCAGCGTCGCGAACGGGTCGGGCGTGGTCGCTCGGTATCCCTCGGTGACGAGGCCGAACAGCATCATGCGGATGACGGTCTCGAACATCTGGTCACGCTGCCGGAGACCGTCCTCGTCGGAGGGGACCGGCATCCCCGGTGCGTCGGCGCCGACGATGTGTCCCTGGAGTTCCAGAGAGACGAAGCCGTGGACGGCGGCCCAGGCCGCGTGGGCGATCAGCGGCACCGGGATGTCGACCATCGACCCTTCCGCCACCCCCTGGGCCGCCAACCCGATCAGCGTGCCGAACCCGCCGGCCTGCTGATCGGCGTGCTCGATCGCCGGCGGCTCCGGCGTGTCAGTCATCCCACCGAAGACGAGCCGGTAGAGCTCCCGGTTCGCCAGCGCGTGGGCCCGGTAGGCCCGGGCCAGCGCCATCATCCCGTTGACCGCGTCCGTTCCGGCCGGGAGGTCGGCGATGGCCTGTTCCATCTGGGCGCCGAGCCCGCTAGTCCCTTGGAAGTAGAGACAGGTGAGAATCTCCTCCTTCGACTCGAAGTACTCGTAGATCGCGCCGGGCGAGTAGTTCAGCGCCTGGGCGACCCCCCGGATCGTCAGCGCGTTGGTCCCGCTGTCG
>CADCWK010000321.1 GCA_902806375.1 uncultured Thermomicrobiales bacterium | reverse complement strand
GAGCGGGCGTCGCCCCCGGGAACATGACGCGGGGGGTGACGGGTTCGTCCTGCTGGCGGTGCGGACGGGTGGATCCCGGGGTACCATCACCCCGGCGTGACGGTACCGCTCATTCGCCGGACAGGTCACAGACGATGGGGGTGGTGCGCGGTACCGCCGAATCCTCCCCCGGACGAGGACAGACCATCCGGTTCGGGCGGCGCGGGCAGCCGGGGTCTCCGATCGTCAGGCGCTGGGACCAGTCTACGCCTGACCGGCACGAATCGGAACCCTCCCGTGGGAGCGAGACGCCGACGTGGCGGGACGTCGCTCGCCGCCATGGCCGTAGGCTCTCGCGGTCCTCCGGAGGCCCGGCGCCCCCGGTGGAGGCCATGTCACTCCCCTGTCCCCTGACCGTCGGACCGGTCGGAGGATGACGGCGACGCGTCCGGTCTGTCAGGATGGAGCGGCACCGGGCCAGCAGGAAGATCGCCGCCGATGTCACCCACTGGCTGGCTGGTGGTCAGGGTTCTGCTAGAGGGACCCCAGTCCGTTCGTCATCGCCATCGGTCCGCGCGTCGCTGGCCGTCAGCGTCGCGCCGTCCCGATCATCCGGAAGGAAAGACCATGTCGACCGACACCACCCCTGAGAACACGACTCCCGGCGAAGTGCCCGCGGAGGCCGCCACGGAGGAAGCCGTCACGGAGACCCCCGCCGAGACCCCCGCCGAGACCCCGGTGGAGACCCCTGCCCCCGCCGTGCGCGCCTCGACCGATCGTCGCGGGATGCCCCAGGGCGCCAGCGTCACGAAGAACGAGGCCGCGAACCGGTACGAGATCCACGTCGACGGCGCCCTGGGCGGGTTCGCCGACTACATCGCGAGCGAGGGGACGGTGACGATCCCGCACACGGAGATCGACCCGGCCTTCGAGGGACGTGGCCTCGGCAGCGCGCTCGCCCGCGCCGCCATCGAGGACATCCAGGGACAGGGACTGCACGTCATCCCGCAGTGCCCGTTCATCGCCCGCTACATCGACCGGCACCCGGAGTACGCCAGCATGGTCGTCACCCCGCCGGCGCCGGCCGCCACGCAGGAGTAGAGTCCGGGCAGGGCGGTAGCTACGGCACCAACCAGGACCTCTCCCAACTGGACGACCATGAACGGCACAGGACGACGGCGCACCCACATCAGCGGGTGCGCCGTCGTCGTGTCCACTGGTTGTCGGTCAGCCGTGGGTTACTGCTGGCCGCGCTTCTTCGCCTTGCCGCGCTCGTCGGCGTTGAGGAGGCGCTTGCGGAGCCGCCAGCCCTTGGGCGTGACCTCCAGCAGCTCGTCGTCGGCGAGGAAGTCCAGCGACTGCTCCATGCTCAGCAGGGTCGGCGGGGTCAGCCGGACGGAGATGTCGGCGTTGCTGGAGCGCATGTTGGTCAGCTTCTTGGCCCGGCAGACGTTGACGGCGAGGTCATCGCCGCGGGCGTTGAGCCCGACGATCATGCCCTCGTAGACCTCGGTCTGCGGCTCGATGAAGGTGATGCCGCGCTCCTGCGAGTTGGCCAGGCCGAAGGCGAGGGCGGTGCCGGTCTCGGAGGAGACGAGCGCCCCGGAGCGGTTCTGCTGGATGGCGCCCTGCCACGGCTCGAAGCCGATCAGGCGGGACGACATGACGCCGTTGCCCTTGGTCGCCGTCAGGAAGGCGTTGCGCAGACCGATCAGGCCCCGGGTCGGGATGGTGTAGACGACGCGGACGTTGCCCCGGCCGTCGTTGACCATGTCGTTCATCTGTGCCCGGCGGGAGCCGACCAGCTCCGTGACGGTGCCGACGAACTCCTCGGTCGTGTCGATGACCAGCTCCTCGACCGGCTCGTGGAGCTTGCCGCCGATCTCGCGGGTGATGACCTCCGGCCGGGAGACCTGGAACTCGTAGCCCTCGCGGCGCATCGTCTCGATCAGGATCGAGAGGTGCAGCTCGCCGCGGCCGGAGACGGCGAAGACGTCGGCCTGCTCGGTATCGGCGATCCGGAGGGAGAGGTTGGTCTCCAGCTCGCGGCGGAGGCGGTCGCCCAGCTGGCGGCTGGTGTGGAAGGTGCCCTCGCGGCCGGAGAACGGGCTGGTGTTGACGCCGAAGGTCAGCCGGAGCGTCGGCTCCTCGATCTCGGGGGCGGGTAGCGGCTCCGGGGTCGCCGGGTCGGTCAGCGTGGCGCCGATCCGGGCCTCGCCGAAGCCAGCCAGGGCGATGATGTCACCGGCGATCGCGATCGGGATCTCCCGGCGGCCGAGGCCCTCGAAGGCGGCCAGCGCCGTGACGCGCTGCCGGACGACCGGGTGGTCCTGGCCGATCGGCCCGACCATGACGAGGGTGTCGCCGGCCGAGATGTGGCCGCGCTCCAGTCGGCCGATGGCGATCCGGCCCTTGTGGGTGTCGTAGTCCAGCGAGGCGACCAGCATCTGGGCCGGGCCCTCGGCCTCGACCTTGGGCGCCGGGACGTAGTTGACGATCGTCTCGAACAGCGGGTGGAGGTCGTCCTCCAGGGCGTCGGGGGTGTACCCGGCGCGGCCGTCGCGGGCGATGGCGTAGAGGACGGGGAAGTCCAGCTGGCTCTCGTCGGTCGCCAGGTCGAGGAAGAGGTCCTGCGTCAGCGAGACGACCTCCTCGCAGCGGGCCATCGGGCGGTCGACCTTGTTGACGACGACGATCGGCCGCAGCCCGAGGGCGAGGGCGCGCTGCAGGACCGTGCGGGTCTGCGGCATCGGCCCCTCGACGGAGTCGATCACCAGGACGCAGCCACCGGCCATGTTGAGGACGCGCTCGACCTCACCGCCGAAGTCGGCGTGGCCCGGCGTGTCGATCACGTTGATCTTGATGCCCTGGTAGGTCACGGCGGCCGTCTTGGAGAAGACGGTGATGCCGCGCTCCCGCTCGAGGTCGTTGGAGTCCATGATCAGGGAGCCGGCGCTGTCCGGGTCGCGGAAGATGTGGCTCTGCTTGAGCAGCCCGTCGACCAGCGTCGTCTTGCCGTGGTCGACGTGCGCGATGATGGCGATATTGCGGATGTCGGCGGCGGACGTCGGCTGGCCGGGCACGATGATGCCGGCCGCGGACTGGACGGTCTGAACCACGGTGTCTGCGCTCCACGAGAACGGCGAAAGGAAAGGCAGCGGGGGCGAAACTGGCTGTCGGTGAGATGGGTCGCTGGCTGGGCCGGGCGGCTGGCGCCCGGGGAGTCCGGCGAGGGGCGCGATCCAGGTCGGACCTGGACGCGGCGTCAGGGGGAACCGAACCAGCAGAGTATAGCACAGGGGCCCGGGCGTTTATGTCTGGCTGAGCCGCCCCGGCCTGGTCTGTCGTGGCCGCCGGA
>CADCWK010000320.1 GCA_902806375.1 uncultured Thermomicrobiales bacterium | reverse complement strand
GTGCCGGACTAGACGGCGACGATCGGAGCGAGCGGGTCGTCGGTCCGGGTGATGACCACCACGGACGGGCGTGGGGCGACACCGTTCTCGTTGTCCGGCCAGGTGTTGAGCTGCTCCTCGAAGTAGCCGCCCTCGCCCGGGTGCTGGACCGCGACGAACAGGGTGCTGTTGTCCGGCGTGAAGACCGGGCCGGTGCACTCCGCGCCATCCGGGACCTGGAAGAAGCGCTTGGCGTAACCGCGCTCCTCGCCCTCGGTCGGGACCGCGAACAGCCCGTCGTTGGCCTCATCAACGTCATTGCCGTCGGTTGAGATCCAGATGTTGCCGAGCGCGTCGAAGGTGATGTTGTCCGGCGACGAGAAGCCACTGACGAGGGACTTGTCGAAACCAGCGTAGTCGGTCGTCTGGTCGTTGTTCGGGCCGGCGGTGATGAACAGCGCCCACTCGAAGGTCGTCGCCGTGTGGTCGTTGCCGGCCTCGGTGATCTCGATCACGTGACCGAACTCATTGGCGGCACGCGGGTTGGCCGCGTCGATCCCGTAGTTGTCCTCGACGCCGCGGTTGCTGTTGTTGGTGCAGACGAGATAGACCTTTCCGTTGACCGGGTTGGTCTCGAAGTCCTCCGGGCGATCCATCTTGGTGGCGCCCATCGCGTCGGCCGCGAGGCGGGTGTTGATCAGGACATCGGCCTGGGTGGCGAAGCCGTTGGCCTCGGTCAGCTCACCCTGGCCCTGGATCATCGGCAGCCACTCGCCGGTGCCGTCCTCACTGAACACCGCGACGTAAAGCGTGCCCTCATCCAGCAGATCCATGTTCGCGGCGCGGTCGCCGGCGTTGTAGTTGCCGGCGGTGACGAACTTGTAGGCGTAGTCAAAGGACTGGTCGTCACCCGAGTAGATGACCACCGGGGCGCCGTCGACGGCAACCGAGGTGTGCCCCTCGTGCTTGTTGCGGCCGAGGGCCGTGCGCTTCTTCGGGGTGCTGGTCGGATCGAGCGGGTCGACCTCGACGGCCCAGCCGAAGCGGAACGGCTCGTTCGGCTCGACCGAGAGATCGAAGCGATCGTAGAACGACTCCCACTGGCGATCGCTCGCCTCTTCGTTCAGGCCGTACCGGGCCGCCGACAGGGCCTGGATGCTCTCCGGCTCGAGCGAGGCGGCATTGGCGAAGTATTGATTGAAGTTCTCCTCACCGGAGACGACCGTGCCCCACGGGGTGACCCCGCCGGCGCAGTTGTTCAGCGTCCCAAGGACCGTCAGGCCATCCGGGTCGGCGGCGGTCCGGAGGAGCTCAGTGCCGGCGGCGGGGCCGGTCAGCTCGATCTCGGTGGTGGCCGTAATGCGGCGGTTGTACTCACTGTCGCGGACCAGCGACCACTGGCCGTCCTCACCGCGGATGACCTCGGCGACGGTCAGGCCGTGGGCCTCGAGCTCGATGTCGACGATGTCCTGTGTGACGTTGAAGGTGAGGGTCGGCTCGTCCTCGCCCTCGGCCGGCGGGCCGACGGTGACATAGCCGGGGAACATCAGCTCGCCGCTGGAGTACTCGTGGTTGACGACCAGCAGGCCATGGTCGCTGGCGCCGGAGCCCATCGGCAGTGAGATGAAGCCGACGAAGTCGCAGTTGTAGCCCACCTGCTGGGCCTGGGCGGCGGCACTCTGGGCCATGACGTCGAACTCGGGCGCGTCCGGCGTCAACGGGTCGCCCCAGGACAGGATCGGCCGGAACTGGTAGCCATCGGCGACGATCGCCTCGGCACCCACGCCATTGGCGAGGGCCTCGAAGGAGAGGCCGTTGCCACCGGCGCCGGGGGTCCCGGCGGCCGGGGTACCGTCCTGGGCAGCGGCGAAACCGGCGCCGGTCCCGGCCAGGGTGATCGCGGAGGCGGCGACGACGCCCTTCAGGCCGTCGCGGCGGCTGAGCCGCTTGGCGAGGATCTCGCCGAAGGTCTGGCCACGTCCGGCGGTCGAGTAGACCTTCTCGTCTTCAGCGTGCTCGATGCGGACCACTGGGCGGGCTTCGGTGCTGGTCATGAGACTCCCTCTCAAGAGATCGACTGGCGGCTCTCCGGCGTCCCGTCACACGGAGAAGGCCGGCGGAGACGACCGCCGGCGGAGGTATGCGCATCGACCACCAGTGGCGATGACGACGGGGAAGCCGGGCATCTCGATATGCATCGACAACGATAGTTGCGACTCGTTCTCACGATGTAAAATCCAGTTGAAATCGACATTAAGGAATGATTAAGCTGGCCGGGCGTCTGGATCGGGCCGGATGATCAACCGCGAAAACCTACCCAAACCGTCGGGATTCCCGTATCGTACCCCCGGCGACAGGCACGCCCCCGGCGGCCCATCTCCCCGTCCGCTTCTCCCCCCACCAGACCAAGGACCACCCCCATGACGATGTCCGACGTCGCCTCCCCGTCCAGTACGACGGTCACGGGTGCCATCCGCTCCCGCCGGAGCGCCAAGCGGCTGCTCGACACGCCGGTCGACCAGGCCGCGATCGAGCGCCTCCTGGAGGCCGCGACCTGGGCGCCCAACCACCACATGACGGAGCCGTGGCGGTTCTGGGTGATCCGCGGGGAGGCGCGTGGCCGCTTCGGGCTGGCCATGGCGGCCGGCGACCTGAACACCCACCGCGACGCTACCCCCGAGCAGCGCGAGACCATGCGGACCTCCGCCATCGGCAAGGCACACCGCGCGCCGGTGATCATCGCCGTCGCCGCGGTCATGGCCGACGCCAACCGCAACCCGGACGTCGAGGAGATCAGCGCCACCGCCGCCGCGATCCAGAACATGCTCCTGCAGGCCGAGGCCGACGGGCTGGGCACGATCTGGCGGACGGGCCGATCCGCCTACGAACCGGAGATGGCCGAGTTCTTCGGGCTCACCGAGCGCGACCGCATCCTCGGCTTCATCTATGTCGGTCACCCGGACCCGACGGCACCGCTCCGGGACGGCCAGCGCCAGCCAGTCAGCGACAAGACGACCTGGCTCGACGACTGACCGGCGCGGGCACGCCAGCGGGAGGATCGTGCGATGACGGGACACCCTGCCCCGCTCGGGCAGCGCATCTTCGGCGAGGACGCCGCGACCTATCGCCGGTTCCGGCCGGGCTACCCGGATGCCGTCTACGAGATCCTGCGAGACCGCTGCGGGCTCCGGCCCGGCATCGCCGCCTTCGAGATCGGACCGGGGACCGGGCAGGCTACCCGCACCCTGCTCGGGATGGGTGTCGACCCGCTGGTGGCGATCGAGCCGGATGGACGCCTGGCCGGCTTCCTTGTCGCCGACGCCGGCCACGATGGCCACGCGGCGGCCCTCCGCGTCCGGAAC
>CADCWK010000319.1 GCA_902806375.1 uncultured Thermomicrobiales bacterium | reverse complement strand
GCCGTCTTCACCGACCTGCTCGGCGGCGAGCAGCACCGCGTCACCGCCGCCGTGACGGTCAACGTCACTGGACCATGGGTCGACGCCACTCTGGGCCGTGAGACGACGCCGGAGATCCCCTTGGCCGATTCCACCGCCTCCAATGGGTCCGGCCCGACCGCCCCCTCGGAACGCGTGGCCAATCCCGGCGCCGAACCTGGCGATCTGACCGGTGAGGTGAACGGACCAGCGGCCGGTAACGATCCACCTGCGCAGGATGGCAGTGGCACGATCGCGGACTATGAGCCGGACAAGGAGAGCGTCGTCGCGGCGGGAGGTCGCTTCCTGGCGGGTTTCCTGGCCCAGTTCCGCTCCGGTGGGCTTGGCAAGGGCCGGCTGATCGGCGGGACCAAGGGCAGCCACATCATCGTGGCGCCCTTCCTCGGTGCCCCCCAGGACGCGCTCTACGTCGAGGCGCAGAGCGACGGTCGGCCCTTCTTCATCATCCCCTGGAACGACCTGTTCCTGATCGGGACGACCGATGTCCGCTTCGAGGGCGACCTCGACCGCGTCGTCGCCTCCGACGAGGAGATCGCCTATCTGATCGGGGAGACGAATCGCGTCCTGCCGTCGGCCGCCCTGACCCGCGACCGCGTCCTCTACACCTACAGTGGCATCCGGCCCCTGCCCTGGCAGGGCGATGGCCAGGAGAGCGCGATCACCCGGCGGCACCTCGTCCTCGACCACGCGCCAGACGCCAACGGGCTGATCTCGATCGTCGGCGGCAAGCTGACCACCTTCCGCGAACTCGCCGAGCAGACCGTCGACATGGTCTATGCCAAGCTGGACCGGCCCAACGCGCCCTGCCGGACGGCGAAGGAGCCCCTGCCCGGCTCCCAGCTCAACGGCTCGGTGGTCACTCGCGACGATCTCCCCGGCCTGGCGACGAGTCTCGCCCGGCTCTTCCCGGATCTCAGTGCCCGGACGGTCGACCACCTCATCAGGACCTACGGCACCCAGGCCATCCCGATCGCGACCCTCGCTCAGGAGACCCCGGCGCTGGCCGCGGTCATCGACCATGACCAGGGCGCGATCGCGGCCGAGGTCGTCTTCGCCGTCCAGCGCGAGGGCGCCCAGCGCCTGACCGATATCCTCCTTCGCCGGACCATGCTCGGTTATGGCCCGACCAGCGCCATCGGCCCGGACGAGCAGGCCGTCACGATCGCCGGCGAGACGCTGGGCTGGGACGCCTCCCGCCAGGCCACCGAAGTAGCCGACTACCGCGACTTCATCAGCCGGTACCGCCCGCGGGCACTCGCGTCCCTGGCAGTCATGGGGTCGTCCACCGTCTGATCCTTACCTCAGACAGGCGGCCGGCTCTCGGCTGGCGCTGGACGCACGGTCGACGCCGGCTGTCTCGTCCGCCACAGCCCTCCCCACGGTGAGGTCGCGAGAACGCAGACCTTGCCGGTGCCTGGCCCGCCTCTAACTTGCTATTGTCGATCGACAAACCGGGCTGTCATGGGTGCGGGTAAGCCGGGATCCGGCGCTTCGCATCGCTGATCGGCCAGGATTGGGCAAATCAGTCCAATATCACGACTCCTGCGCGAGGGGATCGCCCACAGCCGGCCGCTCCCCTTGCGGCCATTCGCGCAAGGGTGTACAACGCGTCGAGACGTGCAGCGACAACGACATGAGATCGAACCGGGACCGCGCTGTCCCGTGGGCCGGGCCTGCTCCGTCCCGTCGGTCGCCGCACGCGACGATGTCCGGCCCCGTGCGGCCGGTGTGATGCTCGCAGCTTGAGCTTTTGGAGGTTGGACCCGTGACAGATCGCCGTATCGAGCAACTGTTCGCCGAAGCCGCTGCCAACAACTGGGACCGCCGCAAGCTCATGAAGCGCGCCGCCGCGCTCGGGATCTCGGTCCCGGCGTTCGTCGCCGCCATGATGCAGGCCGGACCGGCCTTCGCCCAGGACGCTACCCCGGGCGCGACGCCGGTCGGAACCCCTGGAGCGACCCCGGTCGCGACGCCGCTCGCCCGGACGTTCGACACCAGCAACCCGCTCGCCGTCGACCCGGCTGCCCCGCTCAACCCGTACATCTTCAACGGCGGTTTCGGCATCGGCTACGCCGAGAACGTCAACAGCATCTACGCTCAGACCTACCCAGGGGCGACCATCAACTTCGAATACGGGCAGGGACTTGGCCCCGCCCTGCAGCCGCGCTTCGTCGCCGGCAACCCGCCCGACGTCATCGACAACTCGGGTGCGAACAATCTGGACCAGACGACGCTGGCAGCCGAAGGCTCGCTGGCCGACCTCGCCGACCTGCTCTCCGCGCCGGCGTTCGACACGCCTGGCGCCACGTTCCTGGACACCCTCATCCCGGGTTCCCAGCAGAGCGGTATCTTCAACGGGACCCAGAACATCCTGTTCCTGGCCTACACCGTGATCGGCGTCTGGGCCAGCAATTCCCTGATGACCGAGCAGGGCATCACCTACCCGAAGACGTGGGACGAGATGCTCACCCTCTCCGGGCAGATCCAGAACGAGATGGGGATCGCCGCCTGGGCGACGACCGGTGTCCACACCCAGTACATGCGTGGTTTCGTCCTCGACCAGTTGATCTTCAAGAACGGTGGCCTCGAGGCCATGGGCAAGATCGACAACCTGCGCGAGGGTGCCTGGCAGCAGGACTCTGTGAAGGCTGCCGCTGACGGCATCGCCAAGCTCGCAGCCGGCGGGTACATCCTGCCGGGCTTCGAGGGTCTCGATCACACCCAGTCCCAAACCGAGTGGCTGAACGGCAAGGCAGTCTTCCTGCCGTGTGGCTCGTGGCTGGAGAATGAGTCCGGCGTCTCGTCCCTGGGGAGCGTCGAAGCCGTCGACGCCTTCGCGATGAGCATCTTCCCGGTCCCGTCCCTGACGGCCACCGACGCCCTGCCGTTCGAGGCGATCTTCGCGTCGGCCGGCGAGAACTTCTTCGTCCCCCAGCAGGCCGCCAACCAGCAGGGTGGCAAGGAATGGATCCGGATGCTGCTCAGCCGGACCGCCGCCGAGTACTTCTCCCAGTCCACCCGGAGCCTGTCGGCCGTCGCCGGCGGTGCGGAAGGGCTGGACGCTGGTCCGGCTCTCGCCTCCCAGCAGGCGGCGATCTCCGCCGCCGGCGCCAACACGCTGACGTCCTACTACAGCGGCTGGTACAAGGACATGAACGACGAGAGCAAGAACCTCATGTTCCAGCTCCTGACCCAGGCGATCGACGCCCAGGGCTTCTGCGACGGGATGCAGGCCGTCGCCGACAGCGTCGCGTCGGACGACTTCGTCACCAAGTTCACCCGGCCTGACTACGCCGAGTAGTCCCCATCAGCTCCGGTCGCGGCCGGGGGT
>CADCWK010000318.1 GCA_902806375.1 uncultured Thermomicrobiales bacterium | reverse complement strand
CCGGCTGGCCGTGCGGGGTTGCCGAAGTTCAGGCAGTTGGTCAGGGCGAGCGGCCGGCCGCCGACGCAGGAGACGTTGCGGGCTGCCTCTGCAACGGCGTGGCGGGCGCCGAGGCCCGGGTCGAGCCAGCAGTAGCGGCTGTTGCAGTCCAGTGAGACCGCCAGGCCGCGCGCGGTGCCCTTGACCCGGAGGACGGCTGCGTCCCCCTCTCCGGGCGCGACGACGGTGTTGGTCAGGATGGTGTGGTCGTACTGCTCGATGACGGACCGGCGGGACGCGATATTGGGCGAGGCGAGCAGACGGTGCAGGTCCTCCATCAACCCGTCCGGTAACGTCTCCCCGAACTCCGGGAGCGCCCGTTCCCGGGCGGCGACGGTGTCCGGGCTCTCGGCGGCGTCCGGCGTGTACGTCGGGCAGGCGTCGGTGAACAGCGTCGCCGGCACCTCGACCACGACCTCGGCTCCGTCCCGGACCCGGACCAGCCCGTCGTCCGTCACCCTGCCGACGACCGCGGCGTGGAGGGACCAGCGCTCGAGGATCGCGGTGACCCGCTCGACCCCTTCCGGCCGGACGACCAGCAGCATCCGCTCCTGGCTCTCGCTCAGCATGACCTCGTAGGCCGTCATGCCCTCCTCGCGGCGCGGCACGAGCCGGACGTCGATCTCGGCGCCGACGCCGCCCCGGCTCGTGGTCTCCACCAGGGACGACGTGATGCCCGCGGCACCCATGTCCTGCATCGCGACGATGTCGTCGCTGTCGAGCAGCTCCAGGCAGGCTTCGATCAGCTGGCGCTCCAGGAACGGGTTGCCGACCTGGATGACGTGGCGGTGGGAGGCCCCGGGATCGTCGACCGAGGCGAACGTCGCGCCGTGCAGCCCATCCCGGCCGGTATCGGCCCCGGCGACCATCAGGAGGTTGCCGGTGCCGCTGGCCCGGGCCCGGGTCAGGCGGTCGTGCGGGACGATGCCGACGCACATCGCGTTGACCAGTGGGTTGCCATTGAATGCCGGGTCGAAGGACAGGTCACCCCCGACGGTCGGGATGCCGAGGCAGTTGCCGTAGCCGCCGATCCCCGCCACGACGTTGCTGAACAGGTAGCGGTTGCGATCGACGTCGAGTGGGCCGAAGCGCAGCCCGTCGAGGATGGCGATCGGGCGGGCGCCCATCGTGAAGATGTCCCGCACGATGCCGCCGACGCCGGTGGCGGCGCCCTCGTAGGGCTCGACGGCGCTGGGGTGGTTGTGGGATTCGACCTTGAAGACGGCGGCGAGCCCGTCGCCGATGTCGACGGCGCCGGCGTTCTCACCCGGCCCCTGGATCACCCACGGTGCCGTCGTCCGGAAGCGGCTGAACAGCGGCCGGGAGTGCTTGTAGCCGCAGTGCTCGCTCCACATCGCGCCGAACATCCCGAGTTCGACCGGAGACGGCTCACGACCGAGGAGTCCCAGGATCCGGTGCCACTCACCGTCGTTGAGCGCGACTTCCCGCCAGGCGCCTTCTGCGATAGCCAAACCAGGTTCCTCCACTGCTCCGGACGGACGGTCCGGCCACGTCATGTCCGGCTGAGCGTCGTCGGGGAGAGCATCGGGCCGAGCACGGTACCCAGGAGACGGAGCCCGTCCCCGCCACCGACCAGGGGGTTCGCGGCCCGCTCCGGGTGCGGCATCAGGCCCACGACGTTACCCCGCTCGTTGCTGATCGCCGCGATGCTGCCGACCGAGCCATTGGCGTTCGTCCCCTCGGAGATGGTCCCCTCGGGCGTGCTGTAGCGAGCGACGATCTGGCCGTTGCCCTCCAGCCGGGTGATGGTCAAGGGATCGGCGAAGTACGCGCCCTCGCCGTGGGCGACCGGCAGCCGGAGGACGGTCCCCTCGGCGATGCCGGCCGTCCACGCGGTCCGGTCCGATTCGATCCGGACGTGCGTCCAGAAGCAATGGAAGCGGAGACTCCGGTTGCGCAGGAGCGCCCCGGGGAGGAGGTGCGCCTCGGTCAGGATCTGGAAGCCGTTGCAGATCCCGAGGACGGGGTGACCGGCTTCGGCGAAGGCGACCAGCGGCCCCATGACGGGCGCGAAGCGGGCGATCGCCCCGCAGCGGAGATGATCGCCGTACGAGAACCCGCCGGGCAGGATGACCGCCGACAGGCCGTCGAGGCTGGTCTCGCGGTAGTCGACGAACCGCGCGTCGACCCCGACGTCATGACGCATGGCGTGGAGGGCGTCGTGGTCGCCGTTGCTGCCGGGGAAGGTGATCACGCCGACAGTGGGACTGGTCGACATCGGTCAGTGTCCCTCCGGGCCGACGGCGGCCGGCGCGACCGTCACCTCATAGGTCTCGATCACCGGGTTGGCGAGGAGCTGGTCGCACATCCGCGCGACCGTCGCGCGGGCCTCGTCCTCGGAGGCGGCCTCGACGGTCAGGGTGATGACCTTGCCAGCCCGGACGCCACTGACGCCGCCATAGCCGAGCTGCTGGAGGCCGCCGCGGATCGAGTCGCCCTCCGGGTCGTTGACCCCGGGCTTGGGGAGGACGGTCGCCTGTGCCCGCCACTGGGGGATGCCTGTCGCTTCAGTCAAACCGGGGTTCCTCCATACGGTGACAGATCGAGTTCCGTGCCGACGATGCGGCGGTACGCTTCGAGGTATCGGCCCTGGGTCCCGGCGATGACGTCGGCCGGCAGTGCCGGTCCGGGCGGCGTGCGGTCCCAGCCGGTCGTGGACAGCCAGTCGCGGACGAACTGCTTGTCGAACCCGGGCTGCTCCTGGCCGGGGGCGTAGAGCGCGGCGTCCCAGTAGCGGGAGCTGTCCGGCGTCAGTACCTCATCGATCAGACTCAGCCGACCGTCGATCATACCGAACTCGAACTTCGAATCCGCCAGCAGCAGGCCCGCGGCGGAGACCGCGGCCGCCGCCTCGCCGTAGATGCCGAGGCTGACGGCTTCCAGCTGGTCGGCGAGCCGCTGGCCGAACCGGTCGGCGACGGCGGTCTTGGGGACGTTGACGTCATGGCCATCATCGACCTTGAGCGCCGGCGAGAAGATGGGCGACGGCAGTCGCTCCCCGAACGCCATCCCGGCAGGGAGTGACACCCCGGCGACCGTTCCGTCCGCCTGGTACTCCGACCACACCGATCCGTAGAGGTAGCCGCGCACGACGCACTCGACGTCGATCCGTTCCGCCCGGCGGACCAGCATGGTGCGGCCGGCAAGGGCGGCATCGTCAGCCACGCCCCGCGGCAGGCGATCGGCGACGGTGGCGAGGTCCGTCGTGATCAGATGATTGGGGACCAGGTGGGTAAGCCGCTCGAACCAGAACCGGGACAATTGCGTCAGGACGACGCCCTTGCCGGGGATCGTGGACGGCAGGACGACGTCGAAGGCCGAGACCCGGTCCG
>CADCWK010000317.1 GCA_902806375.1 uncultured Thermomicrobiales bacterium | reverse complement strand
CCGTCCCCGGGGCCGGAGCCGTCCGCGTCCGGCCGGTCGGGGAGACCTCATTGCCAGCCGTGAACCGGTAGAAGTAGGTCCGGTTCGGCGCGAGCCCCGTCACGTCGACGTGGACGCTGTGGGCCAGGGTCGGGCTTGCGGTCGCGGTGCCGGACTGGACGATCTGACGGAAGGCGTCGTCGTCGGCCAGCTCCCACCGGACGGCGACCGGCACGTCCGGCATCCCACCGAGGCCGTCGGCGGCCAGCGGGTCGGGTGCGAGCCGCGTCCACAGGACGACGGAATCTGGCAGGGGATCGCCCGAGGCGACGCCGAGCGTGAACGGCGACGAGGCGAAGCCGGGCGTCCCGACGGGGATCGCCTCCGGCGTGCCCTGGCCGAGGACGCGTGTCGGTCGCCCGGCGAGGCTCGTCGCGAAGACCAGGCCAGCCGAGCCCGCGACCACGCTGCGCCGGGTCAACCGCTTCTCGAAGGCCGCCCTCGCAGTCTGTATCGTCGCCACGCTGGAACTCTCCCCGCCATGCGTCCCGCGCCACGCTCGTCCGCGCGGCGAACGGGACACGTCCTCATACCGTCCGACCTCCTGAGGCTACGGCCGGGGCAGGCGGGAAAGGTCAAGGGAAGATGAACCGGCGGACCCGCCATTCATGAAATCTTTGTGGGACGGCGGTCAGACGATTGCTCCCCCGCTGACCCTGACCAATACTGGCCGGCGTTCGCGTGTCCGGCCCGGCGGGAACTCGACCACCGCTGGCCCAGCCATTCGCCCGCGTGCGGCAGCCACTGACCACGGGAGAGACGATGCGACTGACGTTCCTGGGGACCGCCGCGTCTGAGGGCTATCCCAATGCGTTCTGCGCCTGCTCGAACTGCGAGACGGCCCGCGCCCGGGGCGGCAGGGACATCCGCCACCGGTCGAGCGCGCTGATCGACGGCCAGTTCCTCATCGACCTCGGTCCAGACCTCCAGAGCGCGTCGGCCGCTCTCGGCATCCCGCTGACTGGGATCCGCTATGCCGCCCAGACGCACGAGCACATCGACCACCTCGAACCGGGCAACTTCTTCAGCCGGAGCGACATGGTCGGCCTGCCGAACAAGGTCCCGATGGAGTGGCTGGCGACCGCCGGGGCATTGGACCGGGCCAGCCGGACCTTCGACGGGTTCCAGCCCGGGCAGAGCTTCGCCGACCCGACCATTCAGGACCTGTTCAACGTCCGGCACACCGCGATCGCGCCGTACGAGGAACGCCAGCTCGGGCCGTACCGGGTCTTCGCCGTCCCGGCCAACCATGGCAGGAACATCCAGCCGCTGCTCTACGCCATCGAGCGCGACGGCCGCCGGCTGTTCTACGCGACCGACACGACCACGCTCCCTGCCGAGGTCTGGCAGACGCTGGCTACGCACGGCTGGCGCTTCGACGTCGTCGTGATGGACCACACCTTCGGCACGGGTGATCGCACGGCCGGGCATCTCAACGCCGTCGAGTTCCGAGCTCACCTCGCGGCGATGCGCGCGCATGGCCTCCTGGCGGACGACGCCCGGATCTACGCCACCCACATCGCCCATCACAGCAACCCGCCGCACGACGAATCGGTCGCGCTGGCGGCACCGCATGGCTACCAGATCGCATGGGACGGGCTGACTGTCGAGGTCTGACGCCTACGAGTCACCGGACCGGCCTCGTCGCTGCTGCTCCATGAGCAGATCCCGGATCGGGACGTGCTGCGGGTAGTGGCCGGCGCTGTCGTCATCGATCGTCGTCCAGACCGAGCCCCCCGGCCGGCAGGACTCGTCGTCCGCTGACTCGACGGCGGTGATCACCGCCCGGTAGGCCTCGTCGAACTCCGCGAGGACGGCAGCCATCGGGCGATCCGACATCCGTGACCGCATCTCGTCGTTGAACGCGTCGAGATCCCACGGCTCCCGGCTGGCGACCTCCTCCCCCTCGGGGAGCGGCGTCCCGGCGATCTTGCGGACGGCCATCCGGTCCCAGAGGGCGAGGTGCGCCACGCCGTCATGCAGAGTCCAGCCGCCGCCGATCATCCGGTCAGGCTCCTCGCGGTGCCGGGCGACGAACTCCTCCAGTTCCGAGCGCATCGATCTCATGTTCACAAGCAGGGTATCCCGGTACACGTTGCTCTCCTGGTCAGGGTCACGCGGGCGGAGACGCGGCCGCTCCGCGACGCCACACGCGGGGACACGGCGGCGGAGTGGACCCACTCTACATATAGAACCGGTCACCCGGCGCCCGCATGGGCGAGTCCGGTCCGCCACGAGGTGTCGCTGCGCCAGCCATCAAGCGTGAGGTCAGGTTGGGGACCGGGATCGGACATGGGGCGTGGGGACTGACCGTGTTGGGCTTCACCCTCAGGTTCGCTTACCCAGACCCGGACGGTACCTGCTGGTCGGCTCGGCGTTCGGGGCCGGGATGGTCAACGGGACGATGGTGACACGCGATAGCCCGCCGGTCAGGCACGTGGCCCTCGTACTGCTGGGGTACGCCGGGAGGCGCTGGTCTGAGCGGTCGCGGTCTCGGCCATCCTCGGTCCGGGGACGCCGCCATCCGACCCCATGACTGTCCTGTCCTGCATCGTCGACGTCGCGCCCGGTGTCATCGTCGGCTGGTTCGGTGTCCGGCTGCGCATGTCGACGCTGCGCCGGTCAGTCCTCTGGCCCCGACCGCGCTCGGCCGGGCCCAGGGTGAGCGCGTGCCATGGACGCAGTCGCTCGTCAGGGTGTCCGATCCAGAGTGCAGTCCGTCTTCTCCCCTCTCATCGCCCGGACAGCAAAGTCGGGGACAAGAAAGGGTAGGGAGGGCGCTACGGGTATCGCCTGGATGCGGACACTCCGACGGGTTCGCGGCCAGTGGCGTCCCGGGTCCAGTACGGGACGCTCAGTCCAGGGCGCAGACTGATCCCGGCTGTCGGTGCTTCCCGCACGGAGTTCGTCCCGGCCATGGGGAGCACCACCTCGCCCGTTGGACCTGAGGCTGGGCGATCTACGAAGACAGCCGCCCGGACCGCCGGAACGCCGCTGTCGAGCCGGCGGGCTCGGTGCGACGCCGGAGGTGAGCGCTGACGGTCTTGCTGTGCTGTGTCCATCTGACGAGCCAGCGTCCCCGCTCCTGGAGCAGTCCGGGATGAGCAGCCTCGGCGAAATGACCCTCTGAGCCTCGCTCATCGCACAGGCTCCGGCTCGGGGCGTCGGCGAGGGCGTTGTCCGATTGGACTCGTCTGGCGGCGTAATCGGGTTGGGATCAGTCCCTGCCGCCGGCTTCGATGCGGCCGATGACGGCGGCAATCCGCCTCCGTATGTCGTCACGTGTGACGATGGCGACGGGCGATTCGCCCGCCATCGCCGCCCATGGGACCAGCACGTCGAAGTGGAGGTCGCCGATGAACGG
>CADCWK010000316.1 GCA_902806375.1 uncultured Thermomicrobiales bacterium | reverse complement strand
TGCCAAGCCGGTTGCGCCAGATCATCGAGACCAACCCGGTCCCGCTCGGTCTCGTCGGCATCGCGCTCGGCAGCGCCGCCGCGCTGGCGATCCCCGAGACGCGCCGGGAGAACGAATTGCTCGGCCAGACGCGCGACGCCCTCGTCCAGAAGGCTGAGACGGCCGCGCAGACCACGCTCGAGAAGGTCCAGGACGTCACCGAGGCCGTCGGCGAGACGGTCGAGAAGGAAGCCAAGTACGCCGGACTGACGAGCGAGAGCAAGTAGTCCAACGGCGATCTGCCGTTCAGCCTAAATGACAACGAGTCGGACGTCCCCGGGGTGGCCATCGAGCCAGCCCGGGGATTTCTCGTTCCTGTTCTCGCGCCGCGTATGCGGGAGCCGGAGCACCAGCGTGCGAACCGGTCGAGGAAGGACGACCGCCCTGTCCTACCGGGTCGGACTCAGCATGACCTCGTCGACGTAGCACCAGGCCCAGTCCTCGCCGCGCTCGAAGGACTTCACGATCGGATGCCCGGTGGCGTGGAAGTGCTTCGTCGCGTGCCTGTTCCGGCTGGAGTCGCAGCAGCCGACGTGGCCGCAGATCAGGCACTCGCGCAGGTGGACCCACGTGTCGCCGATCCGGAGGCAATCCTCGCAGCCATCGGCGCTGGGGGTGACATCCCGGATCTGGTCGAGGTGCGTACAGGGAACGCTCATGTCGATCTCTCCTTGCTGCCTTGCTGGTTACGTCGTGTCGTTCGGTCGTCCCATTCGAGACGTCCCCTATCCTCTGCCATACGAGGCCCGGCGGTTCCGGCTCGATAGCAATCCCGGACGATGTCGATAGGATATCCCCGCGCGGTCCTTGGTCCACTGACGCACGATGGTGTCACCGGCGAGTGGCCTCTCCCCTCTCCTGATGTCCGGCATGAACACCGGAACCAAAGCGGTCCCGGCGGCTCGTTTGTGTTAACATAACGACCTATGAGAGGAGCAACGATGACGTTTCGCTCGCCGGGTCCCCACTCACCCATGGTCCATCGACCGAAGCCTCGCAACCCGGCCAGAACTGGCCATGCTGGTCCCGCTCGTGCCTTGGCCGCACTGCGGGCCGCGTTCGCCATCATGGCGGTCCTGCTGACCGTCCTCGGGACGACGCCCTTCAGTGCCGCCGCTCAGCAGGCCGCGTCGGCAAGCCCAGAGGCCACCGTCTACGTCATCCCGATCCGCGGCGAGATCGAGCCGGGGGTCGGCAACTTCCTCGAACGCTCGCTCGGTGACGCGGAGGAGGCCGGCGCCACGACGGTGGTCCTCGACATCAGCACGCCGGGCGGACGGCTGGACACCGTCCTGGAGATGCGCGACGCCATCCTCGACTCCCCGCTGCGGACGATCGCGTTCGTCAACCGTGAGGCGTTCTCGGCTGGTGCCCTCATCACGATCGCCAGCGATGAGATCTGGATGACGCCGGGGGCCGTCTTCGGGGCGGCGACGCCGGTCAACGGCGGGACGGGTGAGACCGCCGACGCCAAGGTCGTCTCCGCGGTCCGCTCCACCTTCCGCGCGACGGCGGAGGAACATGGACGCGATCCCGTCGTCGCCGAGGCGATGGTCGACCCCGCCGTGACGGTAGACGGGCTGGACTCCCCCACCACCCTCCTGACACTGACCACGACCCAGGCCGGGGAGCGGGACTACCTCGACGGGATCGCGGACGACCGGGCCGACCTGCTCGCCGACCTGGGCTTCGGCGCCTCATCCGTCACCGTGACCTCCCTTAGTCCCATCGAGCATCTGGTGCGGTGGCTGACGAACCCGCTGGTGGCGTCCCTGCTGGTCATGCTCGGCTTGTTCCTGATCATCGCCGACGGCTTGTTCGGCGGCTTCGGCTTCGTCGCCGTCGCCGGGGTCATCAGCCTCGGCCTCTTCTTCGGCGGGCATTCGCTGGCGGGGCTCGCCGGCTGGGAGGATCTCCTGCTCGTCGGACTGGGGCTCGGGTTGATCGCGCTCGAGATCGCTGTCATCCCTGGCTTCGGGCTGGCCGGGATCTCGGGCCTGGTGGCGCTGGCGGCCGGCCTGTTCCTGACGATGACGGGGCGGGGAGTCGGTGAGCTGCAGCTGACCGATGAGCTCGTCCGGACGGCCTGGCTGGTCGTCCTCGCGATTGGCGGCGCCGTCGTGGGGGTGATCGGCGCCATGACGCTGATCCCGCGGCTCATAGGGGTCAGTCCCGGCCCGCTGGGGCGGTCAGGGTTGGGCCGGTTGGCCCTGAGCGCCACCGTCGACGAGCGGGTCGACGAGCGACCAGTGAACCGGCCGAGCTGGCTGGTGCGGTCCCTCCGCGGGGATCAGGTCCTCGAAGACGATGACCGGCCACACCCCGGCCCGTCCGACCGGTGGCAGCGCCGGGAGCGGTAACCGGATCTGGTTCGCATGTGTATTGTCTGTCGCGTGTCAGACCGCTCCCGTCGCCAGCATCACTCGTCCTGATCCATCTCGCGATCGCTTGTCTGATCGTCCTCAACCAACGGAAAGGCGTCCACAATGCCTGACGGACTCATCTCTCTGATCGTGACCCTGGCCATCGTCGCGGCCGTGGTCGGGTTCCTCCTCTTCTTCGTGCCGATCGGTCTCTGGATCACCGCCCTCTTCTCCGGCGCCCGGGTCAGTCTCGGGACCCTGATCGGGATGCGCCTGCGCAAGGTCAACCCGAACGACATCGTCCGGCCCTACATCAGCGCGATCAAGGCCGGTCTGGATCTTGACGTCGGCCAGATGGAGGCCCACTTCCTGGCGGGCGGCAACGTCGGCCGGGTCGTCCAGGCCCTGATCTCCGCCGACCGCGCCAACATCGAGCTCCCGTGGAAGCGGGCGACCGCGATCGACCTCGCGGGCCGCGACGTGCTCGAGGCGGTCCAGGTCAGCGTCAATCCCAAGGTGATCCAGACGCCGCGGGTCTCGGCGGTTGCCAAGGACGGCATCCAGCTGGTCGCGGTCGCCCGGGTCACCGTCCGGGCCAACATCGACCGGCTGGTCGGTGGCGCCGGTGAGGAGACGATCATCGCCCGCGTCGGCGAGGGCACGGTCTCCTCGATCGGTTCGGCCGAGTCACACAAGATGGTCCTCGAGAATCCCGACCAGATCTCGCGGTACGTGCTGGAGCGGGGTCTGGACCAGGGCACGGCCTACGAGATCCTGTCGATCGACATCGCCGACGTCGATGTCGGGCGCAACATCGGCGCCGAACTCCAGACCGACCAGGCCGAGGCCGACAAGAAGATCGCCCAGGCCCGGGCCGAGGAGCGCCGCGCGATGGCGATGGCCGCCGAGCAGGAGATGCGGGCGCGGGTCGTCGAGGCCGAGGCGCAGGTCCCGCTGGCGCTGGCCGAGGCCTTCCGTTCCGGTCGCCTCGGCGTGATGGA
>CADCWK010000315.1 GCA_902806375.1 uncultured Thermomicrobiales bacterium | reverse complement strand
AACATACCGTCGGGGCGGTTGTGGCCGGCGGCGCTGTGCAGGATCGCGTCGGCGATCTCCCGGGCAGTGCCGCGGGCACTGACGCCGTCGAGCCGGACCATCGGCCGGCCCGGGAGGTCGATGTGCTCCACGGTGAAGCCGGCGTCGTTGAGGGTGACGATGTTGTACCCGGGGGTGGCGTCGAAGTCGGTCCAGGAGATCCGCTCGGTCGAGCCGCTGTAGTGTGCTTTCGGGGCGTACTGGCCGTGGATGTGGTAGTGCCCCAGGGCGATGTAGTCCAGTTCGCCGCCGAGCAGCGACATGCCCAGTTCGGCCTCCCCCGGTTCGCGGTGGTGCGTGTTGGGCAGCGGCATCCCGGCGACGAGCCCGTGCGCGATCAGGATGTTCCGGGCGTTCGCGACCGGGACCGGCGGCTGGGCGTTCGGGTCGACGAGGGCGCCGTGCGGGAAGGCATGGACGACGAGGTCCAGCCCCGGGAACGGGACCGGGTCGATGTCGTACCCCGCGACGATCCGTGCGCTGGGCAGGACCATCTGGAGGATGGTGAACAGTGACTCGCTCGAGCGCAGGCGCGGCATGTCGTGGTTGCCGGCGATCGCGACGATCGGCACCCCAGCATTGCCCAGCCGCCGGGTCTGCTCGACGAAGGCCCGGATCGCCGCCCATGACGGCCGGGTGTGGTGGAACATGTCACCGGCGTGGACGACGAGGTCCACGTCTCGCGCCAGGATGTCGTCGATCGTCCGGGCGTAGGCCCGCTCGACGTCGACCGAGCGCTGGTTGCGGCCGGTCGCTGGGTCGGTGGTGGCGTACTGACGGTAGCCGAGGTGGGTGTCGGCGATGTGGGCGAAGCGGAGCGTGCGTGCCACTGGCTGGCTGGACCTCTCTGATGCGGCTGATGTGTGGTGGTGATTATCGTCCGAGGAAGGGTCGCGACGAGACCTCTCCTCGACCCCTCCCCGGCCCGCATCCGTGGATGCGTCCGAAGAGGGGCTCCATGCTGGTCGCGCGGAAGCGGTCCTGGAGGGATGGCTTCCCTGACCGTCTCCCCTCTCCATCCAATGCGCCCCCGCAGGGCCGGTATCGAGATGGCCCGCAGGAGTGTGGGGCGAACTCCCCCCTCCTGGTCCGTGGCCGCTCGATAGCTGGATGCTGATGCGTTCCTTCGCCGCCAGTCTCCCCTCCCGGAGCCGAAGCGTGCCGGTAAGCCGAGCACCACTTCAGCGGTGGGAGCGATCCGGTCACCCCGGGCTGGGGGAGGGGTCCGCTCAGGGTCGGCCCTTCACCCTTGACGGACCACTAGAACGGCGCCGGGGCCATCTGCTCCACCGCCGCGATCCGCTTCTGCGTCCAGTCCCACGGCCGGAAGGCCCGGTTGCCACCCTTATCGGCCAGTTGCCGTTGCAGGTCGCCGACGACGGTCTCGACCTGGCTCCGGTTGAGGTTCTTCGCGAAGGCCCGGACCTCGCTCTTGCTGGGCGCCTTGCTGCCCATGTGTCCCCGGAGCAGGTTCCAGATCCCGTCGCACGGTTCCGACGCCGAGACGAGTTGGCTGTTGCCGGTGTCGCCGCGGCCGGCGCCCCGGAGCGTGCCGGTCTGGTTGAAGACGCGCTGGCCCCGCATCCCGGGGATCGTCGGCGGGAACGGGAAGGTGCCGAACAGCGGCGCCCGGAAGTGGGCGTGGCGGACGAGCAGCCGGCCCTTGCGCAGCCCGAGCAGTTCCGCCTTGGCCGTCTCCGACAGGGACCGGTAGGCCGAGTTGACCATCTCCTCGTCCCCGACGCGGCCGTAGAGGCTGGTGCCGCAGTTGCCGAGGATCTCGTCGTCGACCTTGGAGCGGAACTGCTGGGCGCCGAACAGCACGACGTTGAGGTGCCTGCCCCGGGCGGCGATGTCGACCAAGGTGTCCCGCAGGCCACCCTGTCCGCCGCCGGGGGCGTACTTGTTCAGCTCGTCGACGAAGATGATCAGCTTGTCGACGCCGAGCTTCTCCTCCTCGGCCATCCGCCAGATCGTGTTGATCACGGACGAGACGATCAGTTCCTGGACGTTGGAGTTGCAGCCCGCGATGTCGATGACGCGCAACTCTTGGTCGGTGAAGGCGTCGTCGGCCTCGGGGAAGGTGCCGTAGGTGACGGCGCCGTCGGCGAGCAGGCCGCCGAACTTGCCCGGCAAGCCCTTGAACCGGTTGCGCGCCTTGCGGAGGGTGAACTTGTGGTGGCCCTCCCACTCGCTGGCGCCGGTCTCCTCGAAGTACGCGTCGGCCTGGGCGAACATCGCGCTCAGGTCGGCCATCGTCTCGATGCCGCGCTCGCGGATGTCGAAGATCAGCCCCCAGAGCTTGTCGTCCAGGTCGCCGAACTCGAAGACCTTGTGCGGTGCGGCCAGCACCTTCTTCAGTGGCCACAGGATCGGGAAGACCCGGCCCTCGGTCTGGCCGGGCGCGTCGCGGAGGGTATTGAGGGCTCCCCGCGTCTGGACACCGTCGAGGCTGACGCCCGACGAGCCGTTGGCGCCGTAGTTGGTCTGCGGGATCCGGCCTGGCTTGAACGGGGCGAAGATGCGCAGCCGGTCGAACGGCTCTGGCTCCAGCCCGAGCGACCGGTAGGCCGCGTGGTCGAGGTCGCTCAGGCCGCGGACACCGGCCGCCCGGTAGGCCGAGGCCATCTCGTCGTCGGCCGGGTCGGGCGTCGCCGGCTTGTCCAGCCAGAGCAGGTCCGGTCCCTTGACGTTGAACATCAGCGCCGCGACCGAGGTCCGCTCCGGCCCCCGGCGCAGGGTCTGGAAGACGGCACTGGTCAGGAACAGGGCGTGGCTGGTCTTGGTCGCCAGGCCGGACTGCCCGGTCCAGTTGGCGTGGCCCGCTTCCGGCCCGACGAGGTAGTGCTCGTCCAGGGCGACCGGTGACCGCTGGAAGACGATCCGCCCCGCGTCGTCCCGGACGGGCTCGCCGGTGACCGGGTCGTAGGTCGGATTGCCGTTGACGTGCATGAGGGCCGGGACGGCGGCGCCGGAGAACTCCTCCCGGCCGAGCGCGTCCTCGATGGCCTTCGGGGTGGCGTAGAAGACCGGACCGCCGATCGGGGGGCGCTGGGAGGAGACGTCGTCGCGCAGGTGCCGGGTGGCGAGCACATTGACGGTGTAGACGAGCAGCTCAGGCCGTTTCGTCGGGGCGGCGATGTGGAGCGATTCCTGGATCTGGCGGTCGAAGTAGTCGTCCAGGAAGGAGCGCAGGTCGGAGAAGCGGCGCGGCTCGTCGACCACGCCTATCACGGCAGCCTCCTCGGAGAAGGTCACGACGATGTGCCCGACGTCGAGGTTGATCTCGGCGTCGTCCGCCCAGAAGCAGAACTGGTGGGCGCCGGATGGTTCCTTCTCCGATGAGACGACCCGTCCGATCGGCCCGACG
>CADCWK010000314.1 GCA_902806375.1 uncultured Thermomicrobiales bacterium | reverse complement strand
CTGTTTGATGTGTACAGCGCCACCGTCGCCCAGACCTGCGCCGACGCGCTAATCCCGGCTTGGGAGGGACGGCTCGGAGGCGTGGACGTCTATGCCTACGGCCACTGCTGGGTGATGGCTGAGAGTCTTCGGATCGACTGACGCCACGCCGGACCGTCAGAACTGGCTGGCCCGCCACCTTCGCGCTCCTGTAATGACCTATTCACGAGCCGTCTCGGGACCAGCTGGTCCCGAGACGGCAGTCGTGTTCCCCGTATCACTTCGCCTCCCCTGTTGCGACCTATCTCCTGGCCGGGGCGTCGGACCGATAGAACAAGCAGTTGGACCGGTGGTAATCGAGTGTAAGGTCGTCAAGCGACTTGATCTTCGAATCGTCCCCGATCTCTTGCCTCTACCCCAAGCGAGCATGCGGCCGAGCGGGTCGACCCCGTCCGGCGGGATTGACGATGACCGCGATCGCCACGTCCGGATGCCGGTGAAGCGATGGCAGGTGGGCCAGGACGCCCCACGCGCCGAGCCCGATGACCGCGACCCGGACCGGTGTTGTGGACATGGGGACGGCGGCCTCCTCGATGGGTCGCAGCGAGTCGCCACGGGATCCACTTGCGACCAGAACACGATGACTTGCCGACGCCAGCAACGGCGCAACGTGGCGGGATCACGAGGGTGAGCCGTCGATCTCCGGAGACGGAGTCAGTCCGGAATGACGATGTCGTCCAAGCCGGGCTCGGCTGGCGGGAACTCCGGAGCCATGTCCTCCAGGGTATCGGCGATGGTCCGGGCGATGACGAGGTTGCGGTACCACTTGCGGTTGGCCGGGACGACGTACCAGGGCGCCGCGTCCGTCGAGCACAGCGAGATCGCGTCGGTGAACGCCATCTGGTAATCGTCCCAGTGGGCCCGCTCGGCGATGTCGGCGGTAGCGAACTTCCAGTGCTTCTCCGGGTCGTCCAGGCGGCTCTGGAGGCGGCGCTTCTGCTCGGCCCGCGAGATGTGCAGATAGAACTTCAGGATCCGGGTCCCGCTGCGGGCGAGGTGATCCTCGAAGGCGTTGATCGCGGCGAAGCGCTCCCGCCAGACCGTCTCCGGGACCAGGGAATGGACCCGGACGACCAGGACGTCCTCGTAGTGCGACCGGTTGAAGATCCCGATCATCCCGCGGGCCGGGACGCGGTGGTGGTAGCGCCAGAGGAAGTCATGGTCCAGTTCGCTGGTGCTCGGCTGCTTGAAGGACGTGACCTCGCAGCCCTGCGGGTTGAGGCCCTCGAAGACCCCGCGGATGGCGCCGTCCTTGCCGCCGGTATCCATCGCCTGCAGGACGACCAGCAGGCTCCGCCGGTCCTCGGCGTAGAGCCGCTCCTGCAGCGCCCCGATCCGCTTCTGGTGATACTTCAGGTCATCCTTGACGTCCGACTTGGAGGTGTAGTGCTCCGACTCGTCCGGGTCGATCGCCTTCAGATCGACGCGAGTACCGGGCGGGACCCGGTAGTCGGGTGGGGCCAGCCGCGACGCCATACCGGACTCAGCCCGGTGGCCCACGGTGCCAGGTTCGCCTGCCGGCCGGACTGTCACCGCGTCGTCAGGTCGGTTCGCCATCGTCGTCTCCCCGGGTCACGCCGCCCGTCAGTCTCGCCGGCGCATCGCGGGGCCCGGTTCGGCCCGGCCCATCCGACGCATCACTGGCATGATGCAGGAGACGTCCCCGTTTGGCGAGGTGGGACGTCCCCGGTGACCGGTTCGACGCGAAAGTCGGTTCTGGACGGATGAGCTGTACCCGTCACGTCGCGCTGCCCCGGAAGGCCCGCCGGTACGCCTGCGGGCTCGTACCGGCGATGCGCCGGAACTGGACCCGGAAGCCCGCGGGAGACCGGAAACCGACCTGGCTGCCGATGCGCTCGATGGGCTGATCGCACGTCTCGAGCAGCGACTGGGCCCGGCGGATCCGGGCGTGGTGCAGCCACTGGAGCGGCGTCGTACCCGTCTGCTCCCGGAACCGGCGGCTGAGGGTGCGGCTGCTCATCCGGGACTGCGTGGCGAGCCGCCCGATGGTCAGATCCTGGTCGAGCCGCTCGGTCATCCAGCGGAGCAGCGGCTCGATCGTGACGCCCTCGGGGTGTGGCAGGGCGTGGACGATGAACTGCGCCTGTCCCCCGTCGCGCTCGAGGGGCATGACGGCCAGGCGGGCGGCCTGGGCCGCCACCGCGGAGCCGTGGTCCCGCCGGATCATGTGGAGACAGAGGTCCAGGCCCGCGGCTGCGCCCGCCGAGGTGAGAATCTGGCCGTTGTCGACGAACAGGACGTCGGGGTCGACGTCGATCAGCGGATGACGCCGGGCCAACTCGCCGGCGGCGGCCCAGTGGGTCGTCGCCCGCCGGCCATCGAGCAGCCCCGTCGCCGCCAGCGTGAATGCACCGACGCAGATCGACGCGATCCGCGTCCCGCGCCCGGCGGCGTCCCGCAACGCATCCAGGACCTCGTCACCAGCTGGCGGTGCGTGTTCGGCGAGGCCCGGCACGAAGATGGTGTCGGACGTCGCCAGCGCGTCGAGTCCGTGGGGAGTTGCGAGCGTGAAGACGCCGGCATCGATCCGGTCCGCCGGCGCGCAGACACGGACGTCGTAGGCGGGCGCCCCATCGCGCAGCGTGACGCGACCGAAGATGTCAATCGGCATCGCCAGGTCGCCGACGATGACGCCACCCATGGCGAGAACGGTCACCCTGTGCATGTCGGTCATCATCTCCTGCTTGGACCGTCGAGGAGCGCTCGCCTCGTCAGACCGTGACTGCCGCGCCAGCCGTCGTGGCGGGTGATCCTGAAGAGCGTATACCGGAAGTGGCGTGAATCAAGCGACCCGTGTCATTCCTGCCACTTCTCACCGGCACGGACGGTCCCTACCCTTCCGTGGAGCCGCGGACCCGCCGCGAGTCGCAGCGACGCCAGGGGAGAGACCACGCCACCATGACCGCATTCCTGCTGAGCATCCACGTCCTGGCCGCCATCCTGACGGTCGGTCCTGTCACCATCGCCGGGAGCATGTTCCCTCGCTTCGCCCGGGCGGCCCTCGCCGCGCCCGGTGACCGGTCGGCCGCGTCGATCGTCCGGGTGCTCCACCGGATCTGCCGGGTCTACTCGACGATCGGCATCTTCGTCCCGGCCTTCGGCGCGGCGACCGCGCTGAGCCTGGGAGTACTAACGGACACGTGGCTGCTGGTCGCGATCGCGCTGACCGCGGTCGCGGCGGCGATCCTCGTGACCGTCCTGCTGCCGCAGCAGCGCCACATCCTCGCGCAGGTGGAGTCGGCGACCGGCGAGACGCCGACTCCGCCGATGGCCACGATCCGGAGCGTCACCAGCCGCCTCGGCATAATGACGGGCTTCTTCAGCCTGCTCTGGGCGATCGTCACTGTCCTG
>CADCWK010000313.1 GCA_902806375.1 uncultured Thermomicrobiales bacterium | reverse complement strand
CTGAAGTTGCGGATGTTCTGGTTGGCGATAGGTTCCATGGGATGTCGGTCACTCATCGGTCAGGCCGTGGCCGGGTCGAGCGGCCGTCAGAACCCCCAGTATAGTCGCTGGCATCGGGCGGCTGACTCTCGCGCCGTCCCCGCCGGGTCGGGGTGTACCAGCTCGGCATCGTCGGCTGCTGAGCGGATCGGAACGGCGGCCGGGATTCCGGTTGCTGCGTACGGCGGGGGTCCGTCTCCTTGGGGCGAGGGCCGATCGGTGGTCGGCGGCCACCGCCGAAACGACCCGTGCCCGGCTGTCCGTCGTGCTGATCGTCCGGCCGGGCACCAGGTCCGCCCGGAGGCGGTCGCCATGGCGCCCGGTCGTCAGAAGGTCCAGATCCGTACCCGTACTCGGGGGACCGGGCCGGCAGGGCCGGCCGGGGACGCCTCCGCCGCTCGTCGGTGCGGCTCTCGGGCGCCTCAGGCTGCGACCAGTCCCGCCCAGTGGCCGGGCGATCCGGTCGATCCGCTGCCGGACGCTCGTACTCCCGGCGCTGGTCACGCGGTCGCCGCCACTCCTGCCCGGACCCCGGTCCGCTCGCCGCCGCCGACTCCCACTCACCGTCGTCCGGCGACGCGTCGTCGGTACCCATGACCGGTTGACTGGCTGACGGGGGGATCCGGTCGAGAGGCAGACCGCGACTCACCCCTAGGTCCCTTCGGAGTCCCTCCGGCACACGCCTGACCAGCGGGCGCGCCACCCGGGCCAGCCGGCGGTCGATCATCGCCAGTTCCGGCACGGCGAGTGCCCAGGCCAGGAGCGCATAGGGCAGGACGACCAGCGCGATCGCGACGAGCAGGAGGGCGCACCGGACGACGAACGTCGAGCCGTCCGCTGCCCAGACCCGGTCGAGCCCGGTGGCGGCGAGCAGCCCGAACGCCAGCGAGACGACCGTCGCGACCGCCACGCGCGCGAGCCAGGGCAGCCACGTGCCGTCCCCGGAGACCCCGAGGGCCCGGAGCCGGATCCCCAGGACGACCAGCAGGATGACCGCCTCGACGGACGTCGAGACGCCGAGTGCGAGACCGAGGGCGAAGCCGTCCAGACGGTCGATCGTGAGGGCGGCCACGGCCACGTTGATCACGATGATGACCAGACCGGCGATCACGGGTGTGCGGGCGTCCTTCATGGCGTAGAAGGCCCGCGTCAGCACCTCGACCAGACCGTAGGCGACCAGCGCCGCCGCGAGGGCCGCCAGCGGCGCCGCGACGGCGACCGTCGACGCCCGGGTGAACTCACCCCGCTGCAGCAGGGCGGCGACGATCGGCTCCCGGTAGAGGAACAGGACGATGGAGATCGGGATGCTGAGGAAGATCAGCGGCCGGATCGCCTCGCTGACCGTCCGGTTGAGCCCGCCGATGTCGGCCAGTTCCCACTGCCGCGCCATCGCCGGGAAGATGACCGTCGAGATGGAGAGGGCGAGGATGCCGTGGGGCAGCATCAGGAGTTGCCAGGCGTAGTTGATGCTGGCCGGGCCGCCCTCCCCGAGCCCCGAGGCGAAGTTGGTGATGACGATGAAGTTGGCCGCGAAGGCGATCTGCCCGATCACCCGCGGGACCAGCAGCCGCCCCACCTCGCTCAGCCCGTCCACCGACCGTGAGAACGTCGGCCGGAACCGGAGTCCGCTCCGCAGCACCGATGGCAGCTGGATCAGGGCGTGCCCGGCGGCGCCGATGATCACCCCGACGGCGACGCCCTCGATCCCGGCGGTCGGGGCCAGCAGGACGATCCCGACGATGATCCCGACGTTGTAGACGAGGGGAGCCAGGGCCGGCATCAGGAAGCGGTCCTGGGCCTCGAGGATGCCCTTGGCGGCGATCCCGAGACCGAGCAGCAGGGGCGATAGCACCAGCACCCGCATCAGGCCGGCCGACTGGTCGATGTACTCCTCGGCGAGGTTCGGGGCGATGAGGTAGCGGATGATCGGATCGGCCAGGATGAAGATGAGCGCCCCGGTAACGACCGTCAGGCCGATGGCCCAGGTCAGGACCGCGCTGGCCAGGTCCCACGCCCGCCGGTCATCGCCCCGCGTCAGGTAGCCGGCGAAGACCGGGATGAACGCCGAGCCGAAGCTGGCGGACATCACCACGAGGAACAGCAGGTCGGGCAGGCGGAAGGCGGCGGTATAGGCGTCGGCCTCACCACCGGTGCCGAACTGGCGGGCGATCAGCACCTCGCGGGCGAACCCGAGTATCCGGCTCGCGACGAAGGCGAGGGCGACGATCAGGGTGTTCCGGGCGATGCTGCTGACCTGCGGTCGCTGGACGGCGTCGGCGAGCGTCTCGAACGCCACGGCCTCCTGCTGGGTCGCGGTCGTCAGTTCGTGCGCAGCCGGAGGCAGCGACGAGAGGTCGCGGGCGCTGGACGGTACGGGTGGGCGGTAGCGCGGTCTCCGCGACACTGGTCGCACGCGTCGTCCTCTCGGTCGGGTGGCACGGCGTGATCGGGCAGGGCACCGCCGCGACGTTGGAGTATACGGGTGTCGCCGCTGGCGCGATGTGCGCCGGTGCTTGGCGAAGCGCCACCGGTTTGCTATAGTTGCCTGTCGATTATGGCGCCTCGATCGGCGCCGATTGTTTTCCCAGCGTTCCAGACCGCCGCTGATGTTTTGAGAAGGATGGCACCGATTGGCCAACAGCAAGTCCGCCCGCAAGCGTATCCGCGTCGCCCAGCGTCGCCACGACAGCCGCCGCCCCTACATCTCCGCCTGCCGGACGATGGTGAAGAAGGCGGTCCTCGCGATCCAGAGCGGCGATGAGTCGGTCGCCTCGGTCGCGGTCGTCAACGCCGTCCGGATGCTCGACCGGTCCGCCGGCAAGGGCATCATCCACCGGAACAACGCGGCCCGCCGCAAGTCCCGCCTGATGCACAAGTACAACAGCCGGACCGCCGCCGCGTAGGGCCGGGTCGGCAATGAATCGACGTGGACGAGTGGCCCGGCGCGATCGCGCCGGGCCACTCGTCTTGGCGGGATCGGCTGTCAGCGCTCAGGGTTGCCGATGTCCGCGAGGCTGGCGTAGAGCGCGTCGGCTGGCGTCCGGAGGCGGCCCCGCTTGGTGGCGCGGTCGGAGTCGAGCGTCGCCGCGTGGAGACGCCACGCCGGCTGGCCGCCCCGGCGCAGCGAACTCTGGATCGCGCTGACCCGTCCCGGCGTGCCGAGCGCGAGGTCCCGGGCTATCGTGGCCGGCGGTCGCCCGCCAGACGCTTCGATGACCACCGCGAGCTCTGCCTGCTGGGCGAGCTGGGCGGTGAGCCGGGCCGGTTCCTCTCCCGCATCGATCAACCGGGCCAGCTCGGGCAGCGCCGCTCCGAGATTCCCCTGGCCGGCGGCGTCGCCGAAGCGGAAGATCTGGTCGGTGTCGCCACTGATCGCCATGTCGTCGACGATCGC
>CADCWK010000312.1 GCA_902806375.1 uncultured Thermomicrobiales bacterium | reverse complement strand
GTCTGGAACCCGGTCTGGCGTCATCTCGCGGGCCGCGTGCCGATGATGGGCGTCGTCCACCATGCTGGCCGGATGAGTGGCCAGCCCCGCCAGACGCCGGTCCTCGTCCCCCACTGGGGCAACCGTGTCCTGATCACCCCGGCGTATGTGCGGCGGTCGACCGGGTCCGCAACGCGAGCGCGGCCGGTAACCGGGCCGTTCTCCGCCGTGGTCGCGCCCCCCGCGTTCCGCGCACCGGTGATCCAGCGGGATGACACTGAGGAGGTCGGCTTCGCCTGGCCGGTCCGTTGGACTCATCGACGGGACGGCGTCCATGACCACCCGCAGCCGCACCCGCAGCTGCGCCTGATGACCGGCAACCGGCCCCGACCGACGGGTGACACTGGCCCGGGCATGGTCGGTGCGGTTCGGTGCGAGAATGCGCGGCAACGGGTGACCCGGGTTCGGGGCGACGGGCGGGATCGACCGCAGAGGCAGGAGTGGGTGACATGTTCGGTGGCAGCGGCGGGAACGTGGCACAGGCAGGAGGAACCAACCGGTCGTTCACCGACCGGCTGATCGGCGCGGCGCGGCTGGACCGCAGTGTCTACGAGGAGGTCGAGCGCGACACGACGGCGACGCAGCAGGCCATCCTCGTCGTCGTCGCGGCCGTCGCGGCGTCGGCGATCGGCGCGATCTTCACGGACATCGGGTCGGTCATCGCGTCGGCACTCGTCGCGCTGGTCGGCTTCGCCGTCTCGGCCGCGTTCATCTACGTCGTCGGGACCCGGATCATCCCCAGCGACCGGGTCGAGGCCGACTTCGGCCAGGTCGTGCGGACGCTCGGGTTCGCCTACGCGCCGCAACTCCTGCTCGTCCTCGCGTTCATCCCCGTCATCGGTGTGCTCGTCTCCCTGGTGGTGCTGGTCTGGACCGTCGTCACCCGGGTCGTCGCGATCCAGTCGGCCCTCGAGGCGTCCGTCGGCCGGGCCATCGCGATCGCGATCATCGCGACCATCCTCTCGGCCATCGTCCAGGGCATCCTGTTCTCCATCTTCGGGGTCGAGCTCCCCGGCACGACCGAGTAGCCGCTGCGGCAACTCACTCCCGTCGACCGCCACGACCCTGTCCGGTACCACGCCGGGCGGGGTCGTTGGCTGCCCGGAACGCCACGGATCCGGGCAGATGGGTGTCACCTTTCCGGCATACGGGCGCCATAACCGGTCGCTACCATCGTTCCCGTGCGGCGGTGCCAGGCGGCGCGCCGGTGGCCATCGGACCTGTCAGGGAGTGAGGAGCACACATGTACGGAGGGACATACACGCAGCCGGCCGGTCGGCGGTCGTTCACCGACCGGATGGTCGCGGCGGCGCGGCTGGACCGCTCGGCCTACGAGGAGGTCGAGCACGACCGCGGCGCGACCTCGCAGGCCGCGATCGTGATCCTGGTCGCCGCGGTCGCCGCCGCGATCGGGCAGGCCGACGAGGGCGGCAACGGCCTGGTCGCCGGCCTGATCGGTGGGCTGCTCGCCTGGCTGGTCTCGTCGGCGTTCATCTACGTCGCTGGCACGCGGATCATCCCCAGCGACCGGGTCGAGGCCGACCTCGGGCAGGTCCTGCGGACGCAGGGCTTCGCCGCCGTGCCGAACCTGCTCCTGTTCGTCGCCGCGATCCCGCTGTTCGGCGGGCTGGTCGCGCTGGCCGTCGGGATCTGGTACCTGGTCACCCGCGTCATCGCCATCCAGGCGGCGCTCGAGTCCTCCCTCGGCCGGGCGGTCGGGATCGCCATCATCGCGGTGATCCTCGAGTTCATCGTGCTCGGTCTCATCGGCCTGGTCTTCGGCGTCGGCCTGTTCGCGATCGGCACCATCACCTAGCCAGCGCCCTGTCGGCATTGAAGATGGGATCGAGACCCTGTCCGGCATGGGTGCTGGGCGGGGTTCCTCGTTGGCGGATTGCCGGTGGCCTGAGCTCAATGGTGACCGTTCTGTAGGGGCGTGGGCTTGAGGGGTTATCGATTGAACCTCTCGCCGGACGATGTGGCGCTGCTCCCCGCTCCGGGCGGGGAGGGGCCGCAGCGACGAGCCGAGCCGGGGAGGGGCCGGGGGAGGGGTCTGCTTGCCGCCGGCGCGCTCCGGGTGGCACTCGGAGTGTCTCGCCGTATTCCGGACGCAGGTGAAAGGCGACCCGTTCCCGGGTATCTAGCGGACGCGGCGCCAGGGCAGGGCCAGCCGCTCGATCAGCGCCAGCAGGGCGAACAGCCCGATCCCGATCAGCGACAGGACGACGATGATCGCGAAGACGCGGGCCGTCAGGAACTGGGCGGCGGAGCGGTTGAGCAGGTAGCCCAGCCCCCGGCTGGAGCCGGTCAGTTCGGCGAAGACGGCTCCGATCACGCAGGCCGTCATCGCGATCCGGGCGCCGGAGAAGATCGCCGGCAGGGCGGACGGCAACTGGGCGTGGCGCAGGCGCTGCCAGGCCGTCGCCCGCAGCGTCCGGAACAGGTCGAGCGTGTCGCGGTCGGTCGCGCGGATGCCGTCGACGGTGCTGACGACGATCGGGAAGAAGCCGATCAGCGCCGTGACGAGCACCTTCGGGAATAGCCCGTAGCCGAACCAGATCAGCAGCAGCGGCGCGATCGCCGGGACCGGGATCGTCTGTGAGGT
The DNA here is from genome assembly GCA_902806375.1 of uncultured Thermomicrobiales bacterium. Classification (GTDB taxonomy): domain Bacteria; phylum Chloroflexota; class Chloroflexia; order Thermomicrobiales; family UBA6265; genus CADCWK01. The sequence goes on along the minus strand of CADCWK010000312.1, from coordinate 791 downwards.
GATCACGATCGGATAGACCGCCCGGGCGACCGCCGGCACATTGGCGATCAGGACTCCCAGCGTCACGCCGACCACAACTGCCAGCCCGAACCCGAGCAGCACCTCGGACAGCGTCGCCCCGGCGTTGTCCCAGAGCAGCGCCCGGTCGTCGAGCAGCGCCCGGCCGATCGCCGAGGGCGGTGGCAACAGCCAGGCGGGGATGTCGCGGAGCCGGACGGCGACTTCCCAGATGGCGAGGATCGTCGCGATCAGCCCGGCTGGCCAGAGCAGGCCGGTGAGCGGTGGCAGGCGCAGGGCCTGGTAGCCGGGACGGACCGGCTGGCCCGTTGCCGTCTCGTCTGGTCGGGGGGCATCGGCTGAAGAATCCATACGCCGGGAACCATAGACGACCCGGTCAGCGTCTGGTCGTCGCGACGGGGACGTTGCCCGGCTGACCAGGTGGGCGCGACCCGTCACGGAGCGACGCGAGGCTGGACCGGGCCGCCACCGGGGCCGCCACCGTGTCCACGGCGGCGGCCTGGCCAGGGGCGGGGTCGGCCGACGACTGCTCCGGCGCGGGGATCCCTTCCGTCCCGCGGACCAGCAGGACGTAGATGGCCGAGAGGATCGGCAGGTGGCCGATCAACTCCTGTGGCGGCAGGAACGCGATGCCGAGGTTGAACGGGATCCAGAGCCCGATGATGACGACCCGGATCAGCCTGCCAGAGATCAGCGCCGCGCCGGCCGTGACCTCCACGATCCCGGCCAGGTAGACGAAGCGCTCGTCGGTGAACCACGTCAGTCCAAGCGAG
>CADCWK010000311.1 GCA_902806375.1 uncultured Thermomicrobiales bacterium | reverse complement strand
GTCGGGCGACCCGGCCGCGATCATGCTCGGGCCGGACGCCTCTCCCGTGGCGCTGGAGGCGTTCCGGGCCGAGCACGGGCTGGACGAGCCACTGCCGCAGCGCTACCTCGCCTACCTGCTGGATCTGGGCCGGGGCGATTTCGGTGAGTCGCTCCAGAGCGGTCGCCCGGTGGTCGAGGTCGTCACGAGCCGCCTCGGCGCGACGCTCGAACTTGGCCTCGCGGCCGTGCTGATCGCGGTCGTCGTCGGGATCCCGGCCGGCATCCTGGCCGCGATGAGACGCAACTCGGTCTGGGATCGCCTGGCCATGTTTGGCTCCTTCGTGGGCCAGTCCGCCCCCAACTTCTTCATCGGGATCGTCCTGATCCTCGTGCTGAGCCTGCGCCTGAACTGGCTGCCGAGCTCCGGGCGCGGGTCGCTGGGCCAGCTCGTGATGCCCGCCCTGACGCTGGCGACCGGGCTGCTGGCGGCGCTGGCCCGGATGTCCCGCTCCTCCCTGCTGGAGGTGATCGCGGCGGATTACGTCCGGACCGCCCGGGCCAAGGGGCTGTCAACGGGCAGGATCGTCTCCGGCCACCTGCTCCGCAACGCCGCTATCCCGGTCGTGACCATCCTCGGCCTCTGGCTGGGCGCGATGATCGGCGGGACCGCGATCACCGAGACGGTCTTCGCCTGGCCGGGCATCGGGCGGCTGGCCGTCGACGCGATCGCCAGCCGCGACTTCCCGGTCGTCCAGCTGATCGTGCTCGTCGTCGCCACGTCGGTCATCGGCATCAACCTGCTGGTCGACATCGCCTACGGGCTGCTCGATCCACGCATCGTCGCCACGTCCGGCCAGGGGGCGGGCGCATGACCAGTACCCTCGCCACGCTGGCCGCGCCCGCTCCGGGCACGGCGCGGGCTCGTCTGCGCTGGTGGTCGGTCGCCGGCCCGCCGCCCCTGGTCTGGCTGTTCATCGTGGTGCTGGTCGCCGTCGTCGCCTGCGCCCTGTTCGCCGGGACGATCGCGCCGCACGACCCGACCCGGAACGAGCTCCGGGCCCGGCTGCTCCCACCCATGTGGCTGGACGGCGGTTCGCCCGACTACCTGCTCGGGACCGACCAGCTCGGGCGGGACGTGCTCAGCCGGATGATCCATGGCGCCCGCGTCTCCCTCGCGATCGCGGTCATGGGCACGCTGGCCGGGGCCGTCCTCGGGGCATCCTGCGGACTGCTCGCCGGGTACCTCCGGGGCCGGCTGGACGAGGTCATGATGCTGCTCGTCGACGCCTACATCGCCCTGCCATTCCTGATCGTCGCGCTGGTCGTCATCGCCGCGCTGGGGACCAGCCTGGCCGTCCTGACGCTGCTGGCCGCGCTGTCGGGCTGGGCGAGCTACACCCGCGTCGCCCGGGGGTTGGGCCTCCGGGTCCGGGAGGAGCCCTACATCCTCGCCGCGCGGTCGATTGGCGTCCGGCCGCTGGGGCTGATCGTCCGGCACACCCTGCCGAACGTGATCGCCCCACTGATCGTCCTCACCACCTTCGAGCTCACCGGAATCATCCTGCTGGAGGCCTCGCTCTCCTACCTCGGCTTCGGGATCCAGCCGCCCACCGCCGCCTGGGGGCTGATGGTCAACGAGGGCCGCGAGTACCTCGCCAGCGCCTGGTGGCTGGGGGTCTTCCCCGGCGCCGTGATCATGCTGGTCGCGACCTCGGTGAGCCTGGTCGGCGACTGGCTGCGCGACGTCCTGGACCCGACGCTGAAGACATGAGCCCCTGAGAGGAGAGCGCACCGACCGTCTTACCGGCACCCGATCCCTGTCGTCCCGATCGTCCCCGCACGCACTGAACTGGAGCGCCCGATGACCAAGGACACCACACCGCAGTTCGGCAACTTCCCGATCTCCCGCCGCCGGCTCGTCCAGGGCGGTGTCGTCTCAGGATCGGTCGCCGCCGCGGCCGCCTTCGTCGCCAGCGGCGGCGCCATTCCCGCTGCGTTCGCCCAGGGCACACCGGACGCCGCGACCCCGGTCGCAGGCACGCCGGTCGCCATCCAGGCCACCCCGGCGGGCAACTTCGCGCCGCAGACCGGGATCGAGCGCGAGGAGATGGTGATCGCCGTCCAGGCCCTGCCCGAGACGGTCGACCCGGCCCGCGAGCTCAGCAACGTCGGCTCCCGCGTCAACTACACCCCCTACGACACGCTGATCCGTCGCGACTTCCTCAACGGCGACGTCCACGTCCCGTCCCTGGCGACCGGCTGGGAGCAGGTCTCCGAGACGGAGCTGGTCCTCCGGCTCCGCAACGACGTGACCTTCCACGACGGCAGCCCGATGACCGCCGACGACGTGGTCTTCACCTTCCAGCGCCTGTTCGACGCGGAGGCCAACGACCCTGACCTGGTCGAGGCCGGCACGTACTTCTCGACGTTCTCGGCCGTGACGCGGATCGACGACCATACCGTCAGCATCACGACCGCGGCGCCGGACCCGCTGATCGTGAACCGGCTCGCCTCCTGGGCATCGTGGATCGTCCCGAAGACCTACATCGAGACGGTCGGGGTCGATGAATTCCGCCAGACGGGCATGGGTACTGGGCCGTACCGCTTCGCCAGCTTCACCCCCGACGACGAGCTCGTCCTCGAGCGCTACGACGGGTACTGGGGCGACCTGCCGCCGGCCCGCCGGATCGTCTTCCGGGTCATCCCCGAGGTCGCGGCCCGGATCACGGCCCTGATCAATGGCGAGGTCCAGCTCGCGACCAACATCCCGCCGGACCAGGTCGGGACGATCGAGTCCGCCGAGGGCGTCGACCTGCGGGAGGTGGTCCTGTCCAACACGCATGTCCTCGTCTACAACACCAACAACCCGATCCTCGCCAACAAGACGCTCCGGCAGGCGATGAACCTGGGGATCGACCGACAGTTGATCATCGACGCCGTCTGGGGCGGTCGGGCCCGGGCCAAGCAGAGTCACCAGTTCCCGGAATTCGGTTACCTGTTCAATGCGGAGCGACCCCTCACTCCATACGACCTTGACCGTGCGCGTCAGCTCGTGACGGAGTCGGGCTACTCCGGCGAGACGATCGCCTACCAGCTCCGGGCCGGCTACTACACCAACGGCGAGCAGGTCGCCCAGGCGATCGTCCAGATGTGGCAGGACATCGGCATCAACGCCGAGGTCGCCATCAGCGAGACCGGCGTCGACGGCCCTGAGCGCATGGTCCACACCTGGTCGAACTCGTCCATCCTGGCCGACCCGGACGGCGCCATCTATCGCGGCTGGGGACGGACGTCCAACACGCAGGCCAATTACTGGACCGCCCCCGAGGCCTTCAACACCCTCGGCGACGAGGCCCGGACGACGCTCGACCAGGACACCCGCTACGCCAACTACCAGCAGATGCTCGACATCTGGGAGGACGAGGCGCCGGGGACGGTCCTCTACGACCCGGCCGAGT
>CADCWK010000310.1 GCA_902806375.1 uncultured Thermomicrobiales bacterium | reverse complement strand
CCAGCCGGTGCTTCTCGACCGGTCGGGGGAGTGGCTGGCGCACCCGTTCCGCTGGGTGGCGACGCCTGGCGTAGACGACTCGAGATCGAATCGCCCGAGTCACCGCCCGCCGAGCGACCGACGACATAGCCGAGGCCGAGGCTCACGACGAGGCACAGGACCGAGACGACCGCAACCGTGCGTTTCATCCAACTCTCCGGCAGCGGGCGTCCTGGCGACGAGGTCATGGGCTCGCCGCCGGTGGGAACCGATCCGTTCGCGGGGTGCGGGGGCGGAGTCTATCAGGTCTCGCCCGGCGCCAGTGAGCAGGCCCGGAGGGCCAGGAGCACCCGGTCATCGGCGACCAGGTACTGGTCGCGCGCCGTCGTCGCGAGTTCGACCGCCTCGTCCAGCTGGGTGTTGTCGGCGGCGGCGATCGCATCAGCGGCCAGTTCCAGCGCCGCGACATAGTCATCGAGTGCACCCAGGAGTGCCTGCTGGGCGCGGGCAGCCGGTGGGGGAGCGACCAGCTCGCGCTGGTCATCGGCCAGGGCGCGCAGCCCATCGGCGATCTCGTCCAGCCGGGTCGGCGCGTCAGTCGCGGTGAGGTCGAGCTCGTCGATCGAGGCGATCAGCGTCTCGGCGTCGCTCATATGATCGCCGGTGGCCGTCGCCCAGGTCTCCATCTCCGCGCAGGGGTCCTGGCTGACGACCGGGAGCTGGCTACTGGTCAGGGAGAGGGTCAGGAACGAGACGGTGTCCGGGGTGGGCTGGATCATGGCGATCTGGCAGTCGATTCGCCCCTCACGGGAACCCGGGCCGAAATCCGTCTCCGCCAGCGCCTCGCTCCGGCAGGATGGCTGCTCGGACCGCGACGGACTGGCCCCATCGGCAGGGGCCGTCCCCCTACTGACCGGCTCGACGACCGCGTCGGTTGGCAGGAACCGACGGGCCGTCTCCAACGCTTCACTCGTCGTCCAGTCCATCGCGTCGCTCGCGTCGGCCGGGGTCGCGGGATCACGCGGGGAACTGATCACGATCACGGCCGCGATGTCCGACGGGGCTGGCTCCCGCGTCCGTGCCTGGAAGTTCACCAGGAAGAGTCCCAGGTCGTCGAAGGAGAAGAGTGTGCCACTGCCCGTGACTTCTGGCTGCCGATCGGCATAGGCCGCATCGAAGGAATCCCGGTCGCCCCCCAGCCGCCCGTCGACGATAGATGGGTCAATCTGTGCCGCATGGGTGCCTTCGATATGGGAAGACCATCCCATTGACGCCGAAATCAATATGGTTAGGATCAGTAAGAGCGTCTGTACCGTCGGCATCTGCTCGTTCTCCTGGCGCCTGGCCCCGAGGCGTAAACGATCGTGGCCCGCGCCGTCGTGTGGCAGTTCCTCCCGGCCGACCATGGTCGCAAGGGTAGCAGCACGATCCGCGGACGACGCGTCGGGAGGGAACCTGCAGCGTGCCGACGTCCCGCGTGGCGCCCGCCTGGTCGACGCATCCTCATGAGGTAGTAATGGATACACGTATCGGAAAAGGTGCCGGATCGGACCCGGTGCATTCCGGTCAGCGGCTGCGGGATCTCGTCGTCGTCCGGTCGGGGCAGACCACGGATGCGCCCTCCCGGCGGCTGGGTGGCGCGACGTGGGTGCGGACCGCGACGCTGCCGAACGGCCAGATCGACAGCGAGGCACTCCAGACCCAGCCGGCGTCGCGGCCACGACCGGTGCGCCGGAAGCGGCACTGGTATGCGCGGCCGGTTCCGATCGTTCTGCTTGCCCTCCTGCTCGTGGCGGGCTCCCTGATGGGATACGTCCTCAACCGTGTCACCGACGCGATGGGGGAGGTCCAGCGGGTCAGCACCCCGCCACCCGCGGTGGTGACGACCGACGAGGAGATCGGCCCGGCGGAGTTCACCATCGACACGCAGCCGGCGATCCTGGCACTGGAGGACAGCGGGATCGTCCCGGAATCCGATCCCGGGCTGCTGGGCGACTTCCAGAACGGCGCCACCAACCTCAATGACCTGGCTGGTGGGGCCGCCGCCGCCGCCGGGGTCGCCGATGGCAACCAGTCCGCGCGGACGATCATGCTGCTCGGGGTCGATGCCCGGCCGGGGGCCGCGATCGATGTCGGCGTCCGCGCCGATACGATCATGGTCGTCCGGCTGGACCCGACGGCCGGGACCTGTCGGATCCTGTCCGTCCCCCGGGACACCCAGGTCCAGTTGCCGGGGTACGGGCAGTCCAAGATCAATCACGCGCTGCTCGTGGGCGGCATCCCGTACCAGGAACTGGTCGTCGAGCAGACGCTCGGTATCCCGATCGACCACTACGCCCTGATCGACTTCAACGCCTTCGAGGGGCTGGTCGATGAGGTCGGGGGGATCGTCGTCGACGTCCCGTCCGACCTGGTTGGCACCGACGGCCAGGTCGCGTTCGCGGCGGGCCCCCAGTCGATGGACGGCGAGACGGCCCTGCGCTACGCCCGCTTCCGGACGGTGTCCGACGGCGGCGACCAGGCGCGGGTGGAGCGCCAGTGGGGGGTGCTGCGCGCCCTCGGGCAGCAGGCTGACCGGAATGATCTCGTCCAGGAGCTGAACACCCTGCTGCCGGCCATGTCGGAACACGTCCGGACCGACCTGACCGTGACCGAACTGACGGGCATCGCCCAATCCCTGGACGGGCGCTGCACGAGCGAGTCGGCCGAGACCCGGCAACTGGACGGCAGCCGGCTCCGCCAGCAGGACGCGATCCTGCAGCAGTCGGTCTATGTGAACGTCGTCAGTGAAGCCGTCCTCCGGGAGCGGGTGCAATGGCTGCTGTCCTGACCCCGGCCCGCCGGCGCGACCGCCGGCTGTTCTCGACGCGTCGACCGACGGTAATGCCGGGTCTGCCGAGGTGCCCACTGCCCTCGGATGTCCCATCGCGGACCGGTCACCCCGGTCTGAAGCGATCGATCGCGTGACGATCGCCTGTTCGCCACCACGAAAGGGACTGTCCCCATGTCCAGACTCGACCTGATCCGGCTCTACACCGAAGGGCAACTGCCCCGGCGCGACTTCATTCGCAAGCTGACGCTGGCCGGGGTCTCGGCGGGAGCCGCCGCCGCCTACGCCCAGACGCTCGCCCCATCGGCGAGCGCCGCGACCGGTGCCCTGCTCGTCCAGCAGGCCGGCGAGGACTACGGTGGACCGATCGATCCCGGTGACCTCGAAGAGGCGATCCAGGCGTTGATCTCGCTGCTCGACGCGATCATCGACTTCCTGACCGCGGCGCTCGACGGGTTCGAGGACAGTGACTTCGCCGACTTCCTGGGCGGCGTGATCAATGTCTTGCAGGAACTGCTGGCGCTGAACGGGCAGCTCCAGGACGAGCGGAACGCGCTCGAAGCCGGCTTCCCCGGAGTCGCCGGGTTGTCGGCCAGTGGCGTCAAGCGCCAGCTGCCAGCGTTGGCCCTCCT
>CADCWK010000309.1 GCA_902806375.1 uncultured Thermomicrobiales bacterium | reverse complement strand
GGGGCCGGCCACGGGTCGTCGTCAGCGACCAGCTCCACCCGGTCGCCCGTGAGCGGCTGGCGGCGGCGGCCGAGATCGTCGACGTCGATGGCACCGACGTCGCGGCGCTGCTGGCGGCCGTCGTCGACGCCGACGCGCTGGTCGTCCGGAGCGAGACGCAGGTCACCGCCGAGGTGATCGCCGCCGCCCGGCAGCTGCGGGTCGTCGCGCGGGCCGGGGTCGGGGTCGACAACATCGACATCCCGGCGGCGACGGCGGCCGGCGTGCTGGTCCTGAACGCGCCGGGCGCCAACGCGACCTCGGCCGGCGAGCACACCATCGGTCTCCTCCTGGCGCTGACGCGGAAGATCACCGACGCCAACGCGACGCTCCATACCGGCACGTGGGACCGGAAGCGGTACAAGCCGGTCGACCTCGCCGGCCGGACGGTCGGGATCGTCGGGCTCGGTCACGTCGGCTCGGTCGTCGCCCGGCGGCTGGTCGCCTTCGACATGAACGTGATCGCCCACGACCCGCTGATCTCGCCCGCGCGGTTCGACGAGCTGGGCGTCCGGCCGGTCGAGCTGGACGAGTTGTTCGCGACCAGCGACGTCGTGACGTTCCACGTCCCGGTCACGCCCGAGACCGTCCACCTGCTCAACGGGGAGACCATCGCCCGGCTCAAGCCGGGGGCGATCGTGCTCAACGTCGCCCGGGGCGAGATCGTCGACCAGGAGGCGCTGGCCACCGCGCTCCGGTCCGGCCGGGTGGCGGCGGCGGCCGTCGACGTCTTCCCCGTCGAGCCGACCACGACCAGCCCGCTGTTCGGGTTGCCGAACGTGGTCGTCACGCCGCACATCGGCGGGTCGAGCACCGAGGCACTGGCCGCGATCGGCGAGGTCATCAGCACCACGACCCTGGCCGCGCTCAGGGGCGAGGCCGTCCCCAACGCCGTCAATCTGCCGGCCGCGTCGCTGGAGGGCCCGGCGCTGCGGCGGCTGTCCGAGATCGCGGCGGCGGCCGGCCGCCTCCTGACGGTGCTGCAGCCCGGGGGAGCGACCGGCTTCCGGCTGACCGTCCACGGCAACGTGCCGATGGACATCGCCGAGCACACCCTCGGGGTCGCCCTGGCCGAGGCGCTCCAGGTCTGGGCGAAGCAGCGGGTCACGCCGGTCAATGCCCGGCTGGTCGCGTCGCAGATCGGGATGAGCCTCCGGATCGTGCAGGGGGACAACCGGCCCAACCGGCTGCCGGAGTTCACGCTGACGGCCGCCTCGGACCCGCCGCACCACGTCACCGTCCGCTGGGACCGTTCCAATGCGGAGATCGTCGAGGTCGACCGGTTCCCGTTCGAGCGTGGCCTGAACGGCTACGTGCTGATCACCCACCACACCGACCAGCCAGGCATGATCGGCATGATCGGGACGATCCTCGGGCGGTATGGCGTCAACATCGCCGGGATGCAGCTCGGCCGGCACAGTCCCCGCGCCGAGGCGATCACCGTCATCAACGTCGACGACCCGATCGGCGAGGACGCCCTCGCCGAGCTGGGAGCGATCCCCGGCATCGGCAATTATTATGTCGTCTCGCTGCCGCCCGCCTCGCTGACGCCGATCCAGGCGTCGCTGCCGTCCGGGAGCTGGGGCGCCGGCGAGGACTGAGGAACGGAGGTTGCCCTCGCCGGACACCGGCGCCGGAAACCGCAACTCCGCGGCGACCTCGGACTGCAATGCCGCGCCGCTCTCTGAACGATGGATCCTGGCCATCACCTCGTCGCGTCGGACACCGCGGCCGGTTCGGGAACGACCTGTGAAGCGATAACATCCTCCGGGGCTTTCGGATAAGCGTGTCGTAAGCGAAGGTGTCGGCACTGGCGACATCCGAAACGAGAGGAGCGACGGATGCGGACGGGATTCGGGTCGCGGCTTGGCGTCATCGTCCTCCTGTTGCAGTTCACCCCCACGCCCGTGGGGCCGGAGCCGGTCGAGAGGGCGTACCGCAGCTCACCCCCAGATCAGCGAAGGGAGCTGTAGACCAGACTCGCAGTGGTCTAGCGAGACTCGATTACTGCGTCGCGCGAAGCGGCAGGCGACAGTGGTCTCAGTGCAGAGGCATCGGCTCACCCGGCAACGGGCCGGTAGAATCATCGCCGAGCCCGATCCGACCCGCAGCGCCGCGAGGAGACCGTCATGCCCATCCCGACCGTCGACCAGATCCCGCTCGACCACGACCTCTCCCCGCACACCGGCTGGACGCGGGCCCACTGGGAGGCGACCGCCGACCGGATGCTGCTCGCGCTGCGGCCGTTCGCCTCGCCCCGGCGGGCGAGGTTCGATCTGCCTGGTCCGGCCAGCCGGTCGGGCCGGGTCAGTGACGGGCTGGAGGGGTTCGCCCGCAGTTTCCTGCTGGCGGCCTTCCGCCTCAAGGGCGCCGGAGGCGACGATCCGCACGGCTTCGCCCAGTGGTACGCCGACGGCCTCGCCGCCGGGACCGATCCCGCCTCCGGCGAGGCGTGGCCATCCTTCGACGCCGTCGGCCAGGCCAAGGTCGAGGCCGCCTCGGTCGCGATCGGGCTCCACGAGACCCGCCCCTGGGTCTGGGACCGGCTCGATGCCGCCGCCCAGGAACGCGTCCTCGGCTGGCTGTCCGGGATGATCGGTACCGGCACCCCGCCCAACAACTGGACCTGGTTCCGGGCGATCAGCAACGCTGTCCTCCGTTCGCTCGGCGGGCCGTCCAGCGAGGCCGACATCGCCCACGCCATCGACGTCACCGACGGGTGGTACGCCGGCGACGGCTGGTTCTCGGACGGCATGCCCGCGCCCGGCGCCTTCGTCAACATGGACTACTACAACGCCTGGGCGATGCACTACTACCCCCTCTGGCTGGCCCGCGTCCTCGGCGACGACGCCTACCCGGAGTTCACGGCGCGCTCCAGGGAGCGGCTCAACCGGTTCCTCCAGGACGCCCAGCACATGGTCGCGGCCGACGGCGCGCCGATGTTCCAGGGCCGCTCGCTGACCTACCGCTTCGCGATGACGATGCCGTACTGGCTTGGCGCGCTCAACGACTGCACGCCGCTGGCGCCGGGCCTGACACGGCGGCTGGGCAGCGGCACCCTGCGGCACTTCCTCGACCGCGGCGCGCTGGACGACAACGGGCTGCTCACGATCGGCTGGTACCGGGCGTTCATGCCCATGCGCCAGCCCTACTCCGGACCAGGCTCGCCGTACTGGGCCAGCAAGGCCTTTGCCGGGCTGCTCCTGCCCGCGGATCACCCGGTCTGGACGGCCCGGGAGGAGCCGCTCCCGGTCGAGCTTGGGGACACATCGGTCACGATCCGGCCGGCTGGCTGGGTGCTGACGGGGACGAAGGCCGACGGGATCGTCCGCCTCACGAATCATGGCGCAGCGCACGACGCGCCCGATCATCTCGGCCCGGACGCCCCCCACTACGCCCGGATCG
>CADCWK010000308.1 GCA_902806375.1 uncultured Thermomicrobiales bacterium | reverse complement strand
GATGGCCCGTCCCGATCCCCTCCCGGCCAACAGACGCTCCCGGACCGTGCCTGCCGGGCAACCCATCGGGTAGACTGCGCGTACGGACGGCCACCGGGCTGATCCGAGCGCGCATCCCGGCGCAAGCTGCGTCCTCACGCAGACGGCAGGTTCCTGATGGCGGATCACGCTGACCTCTTCGACTCGACCCTGCGACGGCGCGTGCTGCGCGTGCTGGAGCGCGACGCACGGCGCACGGCAGCACAGGTGGCAGAGGCCGTCGGGGCAGACGAGGCGACGGTCGCGGCCATCATCGCCGACGCCGAGCGGCAGGGCGCCATCCGGCGCTACAAGACGATCGTCAGCTGGGACCGCGTCGGTGAGAGCGAGCAGGTCGTCGCCTTCATCGACGTCTCGGTCCAGCCAGAGCGCGACACCGGCTTCGACCACGTCGCCTCCCGCATCGCCCGCTTCCCCGAGGTCCGCAGCGTCCATCTCGTCTCCGGCGCGAACGACCTCCGGGTCGTGATCGAAGGGTCCAGCCTCCAGGCAGTGGCATCCTTCGTCGCCCACAAGCTGTCCCCGCTCGACGGCGTGACGGCAACCGAGACCCACTTCCTGCTCAAGGCATACAAGGAAGATGGCGAATCGCTGACCGACGAGATGGCCCAGGACAACCGGCTGGCGGTCGCGCCGTAGCCCCGCGGGAGACCCAGACATGACAACCCAGACCACGACACGGGATGGCGACCAGCCCCACCGTTCGCCCAGCAACGCCCTCCGGATCGCCAGCGGCGTCGACGCCGTGCCGCCCTCCGGCATCCGTCGCCTGTTCGACATCGTCACCGAGATGGACGACGTCATCTCGCTCGGCGTCGGTGAGCCCGACTTCCCGACCCCCTGGCGGGTCCGGGAGGCCGCGATCCATGGGCTCGAGAATCGTCGCGTCACCTACACCGGCAACGCCGGCCTGCCCGAACTCCGCGCCGCCATCGCTGACTACATCGGCGGCCGCTTTGGGGTCCACTACCGCCCGCTCGATGAGATCCTCGTCACGGTCGGGGTCAGCGAGGCGCTGGACCTGGCGCTGCGGGCCATCCTCGAACCCGGCGACGAGGTGATCGTCGTCGAGCCGAGTTATGTCTCGTACAAGCCCTGCGTCTGGTTCGCGGGCGGCGTCCCGGTGCCGCTGGCGACGAGCGCCGAGCATGGCTTCGTTCCCCAGCCGGACGAGCTGGAGGCGAAGATCACGCCCCGGACCCGGGCGATCATGATCAACTCGCCGAACAACCCGACCGGCGCCGCCTACAGCCGGGAGGCGCAGCAGGCCATCGCCGACGTCGCCGAGCGGCACGACCTGCTCGTGATCAGCGACGAGGTCTACGAGCGGCTCTGCTATGACGACCGGCACGTCTCGTTCGCGTCGCTGCCCGGCATGGCGGAGCGGACCCTGCTCCTGAACGGGTTCAGCAAGGCCTACGCGATGACCGGCTGGCGGCTGGGCTACGCCTGCGGGCCGGAGCCGCTGATCGCGGCGATGACCAAGATCCACCAGTACACCGCGCTCTGCGCCAGCCGGACGGCGCAGGAGGCCGGGATCGAGGCGCTCCGCCACGCCGACGGCGACGTCGAGGTGATGGTCGACGACTACGACGCCCGCCGGCGGCTGGTCGTCTCGGGGCTCAACCGGATCGGCCTGCCGTGCCATCTCCCGGAGGGCGCGTTCTACGTCTTCCCGTCGATCCGGACGACCGGCCTCAGCGCCGCCGACTTCACTGAGCAACTGCTGATGCAGGGCCGGGTCGCGGTGGTCCCGGGCGAGGCGTTCGGTGACAGCGGCGCCGGCCATGTCCGGATCTCGTACGCCTACTCCGTCCCCCAGATCGAGGAGGCGCTGGCCCGGATCGCCCGGTTCGTCGCGACGCTCCCCGGGTTCGTGCCTCAAGCCGCACCAGCCCGTCCGGTGACGGCGTCAGTCAAGGTCTAGCGACGACCTGGCCCTCTTCCCAGTGCAGACGAGCCCCTCACCTTTGCGCATCTGCGGATGCCGATGGAGAGGGGCTCGTTCATTGTGTGTCTTGGATTGATGATCTGTCAGTAAGTCGCCGTAAGCGAGGACACATCCAACAACGAGAGTTAGTACTACTGTCCTGCTGTAAACCAGGGCAACAGCAGCCTTCGACTCAGAACTTCTTGGGACCGGTCAAAGAGCAGCGATCAGAGTCCTAGCCAGATCGGGACCGCAAAAACTCAGTCCGGTGGAAGTACGTATCGGCTGAGCGGGTTGGGCAAGGATAACCTGACGTGATCGCGCAGTCTCCAAACGGCGCTGACGGGCTGCCATGACCGTTGAGCAGGCATACCACAGTGCGTCAGCAGGTGGTCGTTCTCGCAAGGTCACGCGGATCGACCACCTGTTGGCGTGTTCAGCGCCGCACTCCCCCTAACAGCACTCCCGCTTTAGTACCCCCCCTTCCCGTTAGACGCAAGGAGCTTGGCTACGTCGTCGAGACGTCCACCGTAGGGCTCCATCCATTGATACGGCTTATCCGATGGGAAGCCGAGCCAGGCCGTATCGTTGCCTCTTGCTCCGGTGTGCTGGCCCATGTGACCAATCACGTGTTCCCGCAGCAACTCCTTGGGCAGCAGCCATGCCTGAGCATCGAATGGGCTGACACCGATGCAAAAGGCGTAGTCATAGTCCTGTTCCCGAATTTGCTGGAACTTGAACCCGCCCGATTTCCATAGCGTCGAGAACTTGATTTCAATTCGATGCCCGTGAATGATTCGGTCGGCTTGGGTGCTTGTTGACCGAACGACGTCGAACCCTTTAGCAGCGCACCAGCCGGCTACTAAGGACTCTCCAATTGCTCCCTTGCTACGCGAGGGGACGGCCAGGATCCACTGGAATGGACTGCCCGCCCATGGATCATTCGTGGGTCTGGCGTAATCCGAAGCAATAGCAGCGGCAAGACCAGCAAGAATTTGGACATCGGGGTCACTGATCGGTTGCATCAGTCTCCGGCCTCCGCCTGTAATACGTTCTCGACATAGCTCACAGGAGCGCCAAGTCGACCATTGCCTAGCCGGTTCTTCATGACCAGGATCGCTTCTGGGTTGCTGTCCACCAGCACGAACTTCCGGTCCAGCCCTAGAGCGACGGCGCCGAGCGTTCCACTTCCAGCGAAGAAGTCCAACACCCAGTCACCCGGCTGACTGCTCGCTTGAACGATCCGACGGATGATCCCCTCGGGCTTTTGAGTGGGATATCCGGTCTTCTCCTTACCGTTGGTCGGCACGATGGTGTGCCACCAGACATCGGTCGGGAGCTTCCCCTTGGCCACCTTCTCGGGAGTCACGAGGCCAGGCGCCATGTAGGGTTCGCGATCAACCTCTTCGCTGTTGAAGAAATAGGCATCCGGATTCTTGACGTACACCAGAATGTTGTCGTGCTTGGCGGGCCACTTCTTCTTGGAGCGACC
>CADCWK010000307.1 GCA_902806375.1 uncultured Thermomicrobiales bacterium | reverse complement strand
GGCAGGTCAGCTGGGCCGGAACAGGCTCCGGGCGAAGTTCAGGACGTTGGCCGGGCGCTCCGCGAGGCGACGCATGTAGAAGAAGTACCAGTCGGGCCCAAACGGCGTCGCGACCAGCACGCCATACCCGCGGGCGACGAGGCCCTGCTGGAGCGCCGGCCGGATCCCGTACAGCATCTGGAACTCGAACCGATCCTTCGGGATGCCATGCGTCTCGGCATGGCGGATCACGTGCTCGATCAGACGGTCGTCATGGGTCGCGATCGCCGTGAAGCTGTTGGTCACCAGCATCCGCTCCGCGAGCCGCAGGTAGGCGGCGTCGATCTCCGTCTTCCTGGGGTACGAGACCTCCGGCGACTCCAGGTACGCGCCCTTGACGAGCCGCAGGTTGGGCCGGAGTGGGGCGAGCCGTTCAAGGTCGGCCTCGGTCCGGTACAGGTAGGACTGGAGGACCGTACCGACGTTGTCGTGGCCGGCGGCGCGGAGGCGCTCATAGATCCGGAGGGTCGCGTCGACGCGGCCGAATTCTTCCATGTCGATCCGGACGAAGTTGCCGTGCGTCGCCGCGTGCCGGACCAGCCGCTCGACGTTCCGGTAGGCCACCTCCTCGTCGAGGTCCAGGCCGAGCTGGGTCAGCTTGACGGCCAGGTTGGTCGTTAGCCGCTCGGCGGCGATGCGGTCGAGCACGCCGACGTAGCTCTCCACCACCCGCGCGACCGCCCCCTCATCCCGGATCGCCTCCCCGAGGATCGTGGTGTTCGTCCGCATTCCCAGCCCGTTGAGACGGCGCAGGTTGACCACCGCCTCGTCGAGGGTCGTCCCGGCGACGAAGTTCGCCGCGCCGAGTCGCATCCCGTGCCGGCGGACCAGTGCGGCGATGGGGCGGTTGTGGGTGGCGAGCAGGATCCCCTTGCGCAAGACGGGGTTGAGCCGACGCGCGAGGCGGTCACCCGGGCCACCGACGGAGGGCGCGCTGGGCGAGGTGGTTTCGACCGTCGCGGGTGCGGCCGGGGACGCGTTACTGGTCGCCATGGGGTACCACCTCGCCACCGACGTGGCCGTCAACCGCACCGGTCGCCGTTACTGGACGCGCTCGCCGATCGCCTTGGCATAGACATAATTGTGCAGGTAGTCAGGGCCGCCGGCCTTGGAGTTGGTTCCGCTCAGCTTGATCCCGGCGAAGGGGTGGATGCCGACCATGGCGCCCGTGCACTTGCGGTTGAAGTAGAGGTTGCCGACCTCGGCCTCGTCCCGCGCCCGCTCCAGCAGTGCCCGGTCGTTGGCGTAGACGGAGCCGGTCAGGCCGTACTCGCTATCGTTGAAGACGTCGAGGGCCTCATCGAAGCTCTCGACCTTCACGATCGCCAGCACCGGGCCGAAGATCTCCTCGCAGGCGATCCGCGCCGTCCGGGGGACATCGGCGTAGATCGTCGGCGGGATGTAGTAGCCACCCTCGAGCCCGGCCGGGATCTCTCCCTGGTAGACCAGCCGGCCCTCGCTGGAGCCGATCTCGATGTAGTTCCGGATCGATTCGTACTGGTTGGCGTCGACCACGGCGCCAACCGTCGCCTCGCCGCTGACACCCGGGCCGACGGTGACCAGCGCCCTGGTCCGCTCGACGACCCCGGCGACGACCTCGTCGTAGACATCGGCGTGGACCAGGACGCGGGAGCAGGCCGAGCACTTCTGCCCCTGGAACCCCCAGGCTGAGGTCACGATCCCCTCGACGGCCGCAGCGACATCGGCGGACTTGTCGACGATGATCGCGTCCTTGCCCCCGAGTTCCGCCGTGACCCGCTTCAGCCACCGCTGGCCGGGCTGGACCTTCGCGGCCCGCTCGAAGATCCGGACGCCGACCGGCTTGGAGCCGGTGAAGGCGATGAAGCGGATCTTCGCGTGCTCGACCATCAGGTCGCCGATCTCCCCGCCGTCGCCGGGGACGAAGTTGATCACCCCGGCTGGGGCACCGGCTTCCTCCATGATCTCGAACATCTTGTAGCCGATGACCGGCGTGTTGCTGGCCGGCTTGAGGATGACGGTGTTGCCGACCGCGACCGGCGCCATCGTCATGCCGGTCAGGATGGCGCAGGGGAAGTTCCAGGGCGGGATGACACTGCCGACGCCAAGCGGCAGGTACCGGTAGTCGGTGATCTCGTTGGGCAGGTGGGCAAGCTCCACGGGCTGGTCCAGCTTCAGCGCCTGGCGCCCGTACCACTCGAGGAAGTCGATCGCCTCCGCGACTTCGCCCTCGGCCTCGTCCCAGGCCTTGTCCAGCTCGTAGACCAACCAGGCCGAGAGAGTCAGTTTCCGCTGGCGGAGCAGCCCGGCCATCCGGAACAGGACACTGGCCCGGCCCTCGGCGCTCATCTTCCGCCAGGAGGCGAACGCCGCCTCGCCGGCCGCGATGGCGTCCTCGATGTCCGACGCCGACGCTTTGGCGACCTCGCCGACCAGCTGGTCCGGCTTGCCGGGATTGACCGAGCGGATCCACTGGCCGCTCTCGCGCCGCTCGCCGCCGATGACGATCGGGTAGCGCTGGCCCAGCTGTGACTCGACGTCCTTGAGGGCGGCGAGCATGGCGGTGCGGTTCGCCGGCTGGCTGAAGTCGATGGACGGTTCGGTGGTGAATGGTGCGCGCATGGACATGGTCGTCGTCTGGCCTCCGTATTGATGCCTGGGTCGAGTGGTCACTGAGTCTGGTGTCGCATCATACCGCCCTGCGATCGGAGCGGCGGGCCAGCATCGCCCCATCGCGACCGGCCGTCACGGCGGCTCCAGGTCCGCGCCTGGGGCTGGCCACTACGCGAACAGGGCGGCGATCAGGGTGTTGCAGGCCTGCTCGCAGGTCCGGCAGGCTTCGGCACAGACGGCACAGTGCGTCATCCCGTGGCGAGCGTGTCCCTCGCATTCCTCGGCGCAGCGGGTGCAGGCGTCGACGCAGGCGGCCAGCGATGTCTGGAGCAGCTGGGGGTTCGCCGCCGTCTGCCGGGTCACGGCCTGCCCGGTCGCCAGGGTCTGGGCGGCACAGTCGAGGTTCAGGCGGATACAGCTCGACAGGTCGCCGTCCTCGGCGAGGCAGGCGTCGGCGCAGGCGGTACAGGCCTGGGCGCAGTCGAAGCAGGCGTCGATGCAGGCGGCCAGCGCGTCCCGGTCAGCGACGGCAGTGCCGGGGAACGTCTCGAGCATCCGGAGCGCGTAGGACATGGTCGGTCTCCTTTGGGATCTGTCGAGGTTGATCGTTCGTAGGGGCGATCCCTCGCGGTCGCCCGCGCCGTCAGGCGCGACCACCAACGCGACCGCCAGCCGTAGAACCCTGTCGGGCGGTCCGCCAACCACGTCTCGCCTATCGGCGGTGGCCGCTGCGGCGGCCAGGGCGACCGCAAGGGATCGCCCCTACGGCCGACTACCGCGCTGGCCGACGATCAGACCCGGAATCGTCACTGCAGGTCCAGCGCGAGCAGACCGGCGTTGACGATGGTGTC
>CADCWK010000306.1 GCA_902806375.1 uncultured Thermomicrobiales bacterium | reverse complement strand
GCGAAGGCGGCGGCGAAGAAGATCGGGATGAAGGCGACCGTGTTCGAGATCGTGAAGAACGTCGCGTAGACCCGGGCCCGCATCTGGTCGTCCGAGCGCTCCTGGAGCAGCGTCTGGGCGGGAACGATGACCCAGGCGTTGCAGATGCCGGCCCCGAAGAGGAGGACCCCGGCGACGATGACCTCGATGGCGACGGGTGACGTGCCGAACAGCCTGGTCAGGATCGTCCCACTGGTCGCCGCGAGCAGGATCGTGATGCCCGCCCCGAGCAGGGCCCAGTCGATCAGCCGGTCCCGCTCCAGGTGGCTACTGATCCGGGAGACGGTCAACACGCCGACGACTACGCCGAGTCCAGCCGGCGCGACGACATAGCCGATGTCCTCGGGGCGCAGCCCGACGACGGTCGTGATGAAATCCGGCCCGAGCGCGGCGACCATCAGGAAGGTCGTCGCGGCGAGGGTGAGGTAGGTGATCGCCCGGATCAGCATCCGGTCGCGGGCGATATAGACCAGCCCCTCGCGCATCTCGACCCAGATCCGCTGGATCGGGTGGATGCGCTCACCGGGGACCGCCAGCGCCCGGCTCGTCGTGGCGTTCTTCGGCAGCGTCAGGACCAGCCCCGCGCAGATCAGGAACAGCGGGACCGTGAAGATGATGACCTCGTCGACGCCGAAGACCTGGACCAGGACCGGTCCCAGTGCGGCGAAGCCAAGGACCTGGGCCCCCGTCGCGGTCAGGTTGAACAGCGCGTTGGCGCTGATCAGTTGCGGCCGGCTGACCAGCGCGGGGATGGTCGCCCCCTGGGCGGGGGCGAAGAACTGTCCGGCCATGCCGAAGAAGAAGGTCCCGATGTAGTGGGCGACGAGGATCGTCTGGGCGACACCCGTCGTCGGGATGAACAGGATCGCGATGACGATCACCGTCCGCAGGAGGTTGACGATCGCCATGATCGTCCGCCGGTTCCAGCGGTCGGCCACCACGCCGGCCAGTGGGCCGAACAGGACCGCCGGCAGCGAGAACGCGAGGATGACCAGGCTGATCGCCGTGTTGGCCTGAGCCAGCGAGTTGTCATCGACGACGTCGCGGACCCGGAGCAGCAGCGCGAAATTGACCATGTTGTTGGCCGTCTGGGAGATCGCCTGCGCTACCCAGAGCCGGAGGAACGGGCCGTTCCGGAGGACCTGACGGATGGACTCGTTGGGCACCGGGCTCGCGGGTTGAGTCGGCTTGAACCCTGCCGTCGGGGTCTTGTCCCGAGCGGAGCCGGCCGTGGGTGTCGGAGTCGTTCCGGGCGGCAGGGCCTTCGGACGGCCGAGCACCGGTGGCCCGGAGGGCAACTGGCGAGGACGTGGTGCGGGTTTGAGCTGATGGCGCCGGGCGCGTCCCCGGCGGGCGGCGTCAGACGCCATTCGACTCTGGGACGGTCAGCTCCCGGGAGACTACGCCGGGGTCTCCGGCGCCAGAGCCATCGGCTGGACCACCACCGTCACCGCCGACCGCGTCCTGCTCGGCGACCAGGCGCTGGGCGGCCGCGTAACCGGCTCCGCGGCTCACGAACAGTCGCATCCGGCGCTGGACCTCGCGGCGCGGCAGGAGGACGCGCCGGCCACACTGGTTGCACGTCAGGCCGATATCGGCACCGAGCCGGACGACGGTCCACTCGAACCCGCCGCAGGGATGAGGTTTTCGGAGGCGAAGCACGTCGCCTAGGAAGAGCAGGAGCGGTGCGTCCCGGTTCGGTTCCACGGAGCGGTGATCCTCAGGGAGATCGGTCGGACGGGTCGATCCTGGCCGTCCGACGGGCGATCAGAACCCGAGCTGGGTGGAAGCCACGTCGGCCCCGGCCAGGGGCTGGATCAGCGACGGGTCGTTCGCTCGGGTGTTGTTGACGGCTTTCCCGACCGGGAAGAGCTCCATCCGGTCGGCCGGATAGGGCCGTATCAACTGCTCGACGACCGGCCACTCGGTCAGTTCCGGGTCCAGCCAGGCGGCCTCGTCACCGGGGTCGAGGATCGCCGCCATCCGGTGATGGATCGGGGCGACCAGCTCGTTGGGTGACGTGGTGATGATGGTGAACGAGCGGATCAGCTCGCCGTCGGCGGTCACCGTCTCGTCCCAGAGACCGGCGAAGCCGAACAGCTCCTGGTCGGTGGGCCGGAGGACGACGGGCTGCTTGCCGTGGTCCATCTGCCGCCACTCATAGAACCCCGTCGCCGGGACGATACAGCGGTTCCGGGCGATCAGCGGCCGGAACATCGGACGCTCGTCCAGGGTCTCGGCACGGGCATTGATCGGCTCGGGTGCCCGTCCCGGACCACGCTGCTTCCAGCGAGGCAGGAGTCCCCACCGCATGAGGTGCGCATCCCGGTGCGGACCGTCGCCGGGGACGATCACCGGGAGCTCCTGGGTCGGCGCGGCGTTCCAGGTCGGTTTCACGCCGAGGTTCAGATCCCGGAGCTGGAAGCGCTCGGACAGGTCTTCGACCCGCCCGAGGATGTACCGCCCGCACATGGCGACTCCCCGATGAGCCGCCGGAACGATCGGGGCGCCGGCGGCGCGTAGACGCTAGAAGCTGAGACCGGGGATGTTCAGACCGCCGGTCAGGACCGACATCTTCTGCTCGGCGACGCGGCTGGCCTCGTCCATGGCCGAGTTGATCGCGGCCGCGATCATCTCCTCGAGGAGCTCGACCTCTTCGGGGTCGACGGCCGCCGGGTCGATCTTGATCCCACGGAACTCCTTTGACCCGCTGACCGTCGCGACCACCGCCCCACCGCCAGCCGTACCCTGGACCTCGAGCTCGGCGAGCTCCTCCTGGATCTTGGCGAGACGGTTCTGCATCTGCTGGATGGCGCGCATGTTGGGCTGGCCCATGGGGAGTGTCCTCGTGTGTTCGCGTCGCGACGCTCGGTGGGTCGCCCTCAGGGCGACCGTGCGGGGGCAAGTATACCAATGGCGGACCGCCGCCGAGCCGGTGGACCGTTATGTCGACACGGACGCCGGCTGCCCGTGACGCGCCTTCCAGCCCTCGACGCGGGCGAGCATCGCCCGGGCGTTGAGGCGCGACGCCTCGGTGACCGGCTGGCCATCCAGCATCGCGGCGAGCTCGTCCAGCCGGTCGGCATCGGCGATCGGGTCGACGCGACTCACGACGCGCCCGTCCTCGTCCGCCTTGGCGATGCGGAAGTGCGTGTCGGCGAAGGCGGCGATCTGCGGCAGGTGGGTGATGACGATCACCTGGTGGTCGCGCTCGAGACCCCAGAGCTTCTCGCCCACGACCTGGCCCGACCGGCCACCCACCCCGACATCCACCTCGTCGAAGACCAGCGTCGGCGTCTCGTCGACGGTCGAAAGGATCGACTTCAGGGCCAGCATCAGCCGGGCCGTCTCGCCCCCGGAGGCGACCCGGGCGACCGGCTTGAGCATCTCCCCGGCGTTGGACGCCAGCAGGAAGACGACGTGGTCGGCACCGGTCGCGTCCAC
>CADCWK010000305.1:851-3502 GCA_902806375.1 uncultured Thermomicrobiales bacterium | reverse complement strand
TGAGGCACCGCCGCGAATCGTCGCACTGTCCGACGGCCTGTCAGCCGAACAGTTGCGGACCGACCCTGCCCCCGGCGAGTGGTCCGCGACCGGGATCCTCGCGCACCTCCGGGCCTGCGCCGACGTCTGGGGTGACTGCATCGCGAGGATCATCGACGAGGACCGGCCGACGCTGCGGGCAATGGACCCCCGGACCTGGATGGAACGGACGGACTATCCGGATCTGGCGTTCGCGCCCTCCTTCGCCGCCTTCGCCGCCCAGCGTGCCGGTCTCCTTGTCGTCCTGGAGCCGTTGCCGGCCGACGACTGGTCCCGCGCCGCCACCGTGACCGGGGCGGGCCGCCCGCTCGAGCGCACGGTCCACTCCTACGCGCAGTGGCTGGCGGCCCACGAGCGGACGCACCTCAGGCAGTTCCAGCGGACCGTCGACGTGGTTCGGAGGCAGGCAACGACCATTGATTCCCCGGACCACCGCGAGAGGGCCGCACCTCGGTGATGGCCCCCACGGGCCATAGTCACCGGTCGTCATCGATGTGGCCGTCAATCCGATCGGTTTCCCGATCATCGCCCGTGTCCCGGCTCTGAGCAGCCGGGCGGCACCACCCACGGGACTCCGTCCCGACCGAGAGAGGGCTGGCCATGATTTGTGACCCGGACGAGACGACTCGGGATAGCTATGACCGTCTCGCCGCCGAGTACACGCGCCGCATCGCCGGCGAACTGGCCGGCAAGCCGTTCGATCGGGACCTGCTCGATGCCTTCGCCGCGTCGACGATAAAGCTCGGGCCGGTCTACGACCTCGGGTGCGGACCCGGGCACGTCGCCGCCTATCTGCACGAGCGAGGCG
This sequence comes from uncultured Thermomicrobiales bacterium, assembly GCA_902806375.1. Taxonomy (GTDB): domain Bacteria; phylum Chloroflexota; class Chloroflexia; order Thermomicrobiales; family UBA6265; genus CADCWK01. Next base: position 2,655 of record CADCWK010000305.1, on the reverse strand, counting down.
TCGAAGTCACCGGGATCGACCTGTCCTCCGCGATGGTGGATCAGGCTCGGGCGCTCCGTCCGGGCCTGAGATTCCGGCAGGGTTCCATGACCGATCTCGACGAACGTGCCTGTCTAGGTGGAATCGTGGCCTTCTACTCGGTTATCCATATCGGCCGCGATCGGCAGACGGCGATGTTCGCGCGCTGGCGGGACGCCCTGGTTCCCGGCGGCTGGCTGCTCGTCTCATTCCACGTCGGCGAGCGCGATCGCCACCTGAACGACCTCTGGGGAATCCCGGTCGACGTGGATTTCCTCTTCTTCACGCCGGAGGAGATCGAATCGCGCCTGGTCGCCGCCGGGCTCACCGTCGTGGAGCGATACGAGCGTCCGCCGTACGCCGGGATCGAAGCCGACACCCGGCGGTGCTATCTCCTGGCGCGCAACGACGAGGGGAATGATGAGGCAACGCACCCCGGCAGCTGACCCTGCCCGGGTGCGACCGGTCGATCGTTGACGCGGACACGTCGGTCCCGGCCGGGACGGGAGCACACGCTGCCTACAGCCGGCGACGCAGGGCCGAGAGCAGCGAGCCGGGCGTCGGGGCGCCCTCGCCGCCGCGGTCGAGGTGGTACGGCACGCTCGTCACGACGATGCCCGGCTTGAACAGCAGTGCTGCCTTGATCCGCAGCCCGGTCTGGTTATGGAGGACCTGCTCCCACCAGTGCCGGGCGATGAACTCCGGCAGGATGACCGTCAGCGTATCGGTCGGATGCTGCTGGTCGATCTCGTCGATGTAGCTCAGCAGGGGCCCGACCAGCGAGCGGTACGGCGACTCGATGATCACCAGCGGGACGTCGATACCCAGTGCCCGCCAGTCAGCCTGGACCTGCTCGATGTCCCCCTCGTCGGCCGCGATGTGGACCGCGGTGACGTTGCCGGAGATCGACCGGGCGTAGGCCAGCGTCTGCCGGGCGATCCGGTTGACGGCCGCGATCGGGACCAGCACGGTGTGATGGATGTCGGCCGGGTCCAGCGGCGTCGGCGTGGTCAGCTCGCGGGACGCGGTGTCGTAGTGATGGTGGATGCCCCGCAGCGTCAGGATCAGCAGCGGGATCAGCACCACGACGATCCAGGCGCCATGGGTGAACTTCGAGACCGCGACGATCACCGCCACCAGGCCCGTCGCGGTCGCCCCGAGCCCGTTGAGGAGCTGGCCCATCTGCCAGCCGGGCTCCCGGCGCGTCCGCCAGCGGACGACCATGCCGAGTTGCGAGATCGTGAACGACGTGAACACGCCCAGAGCGTAGAGCGGGATCAGCCGCTCGGTCTCGCCCTGGAAGGCCGCCAGGACCGCCGAGGACAGGAGGCCGAGGGTGACGATGCCGGTCGTGAAGGCCAGCCGGTCGCCCCGGAAGGTGAACTGGCGCGGCATGTATCGGTCGCGGGCGAGGAAGTACGACAGCCGCGGGAAGTCCGAGTAGGCCGTGTTGGCGGCGAGGACCAGGATGCCCATCGTCGCGAACTGGATGAATAGCGGTGGGACCGGTCCCCAGCCGGCGAAGATGGCCTGAGCGATCTGGTAGACGACCGTCTCGTAGCCCGCGACGTCGGCCTCCATCGGGATCGCGCCGTACTGATGGGCCAGCCAGGTGATGCTGCCGAAGGTGATCGCCAGGATGACGATCATGATCGTCAGCGTCGTCCGGGCGTTGCTCCACTCCGGCTTCTGGAACGCCGGCACGCCGTCCGAGATCGCCTCGACCCCGGTCAGCGCCGCGCAGCCCGAGCTGAAGGCGCGCAGGACGACGAAGACACCGAGGCTC
>CADCWK010000305.1:0-841 GCA_902806375.1 uncultured Thermomicrobiales bacterium | reverse complement strand
GGCTCCAGCACCGGGAAGCCGGCGATCGCGTTACGGGTGATGCCGACCACGATCATGACGGTGATCCCGGCCAGGAACAGGTAGGTCGGCACGGCGAAGATCGTCCCGGATTCCCGGATCCCGCGCAGGTTCAGCATCGTGACGAGCACGATGAAGCCGATCCCGACGGCGACGCGGTGGTCGTTGATCTCCGGCACGACCGAGACGAGGGCGGCGACGGCGGCCGACACGCTGACCGAGACCGTCAGGATGTAGTCGACGAGCAGCGCCCCACCGGCGGTCAGGGCCGGGATCTCGCCCAGGTTGTCCTTGGCGACGATGTACGAGCCGCCGCCGGCCGGGTAGGCCTTGATCGTCTGGCGGTAGCTGACGCCGACGATCAGGAGCAGCAGGATGATCGCGAAGCCGATCGGCAGGCTGACGCTCAGTGCCGCGACGCCGCCCGCGATCAGCAGCACCCGGAGGATCTCCTCGGAGGCGTAGGCGACCGACGACAGCGCGTCCGAGGACAGTACCGCCAGGGCCTTGGTCTTCGAGAGGCGCTCGTGGGACGCCATCTCCGTCGTCAGCGGGGTGCCGATCAGGACCCGCTTCAGCCGGCCGTAGTTGCGCCCGATCGGCCCGCGGTCGGCCAGCGACTCCGGCCGGGCGACGAGGTGGCCGGGGCCGGCGAAGGCGAAGTCGTCGTTGCGCTGCCGGACGATCCGCACGTAACGATCGCCGGGGTGCTGCCCCTGGAGCTGCTGCCGGCCGGTCAGTCCGGGCTGGATCGGGGCGTCGGCGGCACGGGGCGGCCGGACGGGCCGGGGACTGCGCGGTCGCTCGGCCGTCTGCCCGCCGG
>CADCWK010000304.1 GCA_902806375.1 uncultured Thermomicrobiales bacterium | reverse complement strand
CGACGCGACGGAGTAAGACCCTGCCCGATCGGTCCGCAAGGACATCCTCACCGCTGATCGCGTCCGCCCGACGCGATCAGCGGCCCACGCGGGTTCTCTCCCTGGCCGCCGCAGGCCAGTGACCGGGACCCGAGCGTCGCTCCCGTTCCCGGTTGCGAGAAGAAGGAGTGCGGGGCCGTGACTCGGTACATCACCCGCCGGCTGATCCAGATGGTGCCGCTGCTGCTGGGGATCTCGTTCCTCGTTTTCGCGATGATCAACCTCGTGCCCGGCAGCCCGCTGGACCGCTACCAGAACACCCCCGGTGTCCGGCGCGCCGACCTGGAGCGGATCTCGGCGTCGCTGGGGCTCGACGATCCCTGGTACATCCGCTACTTCACCTGGCTGGGCAACGCCGTCCGGGGGGACTTCGGCTTCTCGTTCACCAACTTCTCGCCGGTCTCCGGCCTGCTGGCCGACACGGTGCCGAACACCCTCCTGCTCGCTGGCTCCGCGATCCTGTTCTCGCTGATCCTGGCGATCCCGCTCGGGGTCATCTCGGCGGTGAAGCGGGGCTCACTGTTCGACAACGTCGTGACGGTGCTGTCCACGGCCTTCTACTCGATCCCGTCGCTCTGGCTCGGCCTGATGTTCATCATCATCTTCGCCGTCCAGTTCCAGCGCTGGGACCTGCCGTCGCTGCCCGTCAGCGGTGACCGGACGCTGCGGGGGGAGAGTGGCATCCTCGATCGCGCCCAGCACCTGATCCTGCCGATGCTGACGCTGAGCCTGGTCCAGCTGGCGCTCTGGACGCGGTACATCCGCTCGGAGATGCTCGAGGTGATCCGGCTGGACTTCGTCCGGACCGCCCAGTCCAAGGGGCTCCGGGACCGCGTCGTCCTGATGCGTCACGCCTTCCGGAACGCGGTGCTGCCGCTCATCACCCTGGTCGGCCTCAATATCCCGGACCTGTTCGCCGGGGCGGTCATCGTCGAGAACGTCTTCGGCTGGAACGGTGTCGGTCGACTGACCGTCAACGCCCTCCAGAGCAACAACTACTCCGTCGCGATGGCCGCGGTCATGATGCTGGCGATCCTGACCGTGCTCGGCAACCTGATCGCCGACATCCTCTACGCCGTCTTCGATCCACGGGTCCGGTTCGACTAGGCCCCCGGACATCCATCCCGATCCCCGTCGACCCGCATCCACCGAGGCGAGCAGGCATGGCACAGCAGACCGATCTGACATTGACGACCCCCGGCGAGCAGGGCACCCCCCGCTCAGCCACCGAGGAACGGACCCTGGCCCGGGCGCACCTCCGCGCGTCGAAGGGGTTCTACCGCCGGGCCTGGGACCGGCTCCGGCGGGACCGGATCGCCATGGTCGCCCTCGTTGTCGCCGCCTTCATGGTCCTGGTCTCGTTCGGGGCTCCGCTGGTCTCGGCCTGGGTCACGGGCTATTCCTACTCCCAGGTCGATTTGCGCGCCACGCTCTACCCGCCCTTCACCGGCGACCACCTGCTCGGGACCGATTCCAATGGGCGCGACATCCTGACCCGGCTCGTCTACGGCGGACGGGTCTCGCTGACGGTCGCGGTTCTGGCGGCGCTGACGGCCCTCACCGTCGGGTCGACGATCGGCGCCGTCGCCGGGTTCTATGGTGGCATCGTCGACAACATCCTCATGCGGATCGTCGACGTGATCATCTCGGTCCCGGGTATCACCCTGCTGCTGCTGCTCTCGGTCTGGCTCCGCCCCAACGCGATCGGGCTGGCGTTCGTGATCGCCGCCACGGGCTGGACCGGGTTGTCCCGGCTGGTCCGGGGCCAGGTGCTATCCCTGCGGTCCCGGGACTACGTCGACGCGGCCAGGGTGATCGGGGCGACGAACTCGCGGATCATCACCCGGCACATCATGCCGAACGTGCTCTCGGTGATGGTCGTCTGGGTATCCCTGGCGATCCCGTCGCTGATCCTGACCGAGGCGGCCCTGAGCTACCTCGGCTTCGGCGTCAGCATCCCGACGCCGTCGTGGGGCAACATGCTCGACGAGGCCAAGGAGTTCTACCTGATCTCCTGGACCTACGTCTTCATCCCTGGCGTGACGATCTTCATCACCGCCCTGGCGTTCAACCTGCTCGGCAACGGCGTCCGCGACGCGCTCGACCCGCGCCTGAACAATTAACGCCACCCGGTGATGTGAGCGGGTGACGGCCCGTCAACATCAGGTCGCGCTCAGCATACCGACGCGATCGTCTGGAACGCCTGAGGGGAGGAGTGTCACGGCTGACACTCCTCCCCTCCAGGTTATGCCTCTGGTGCGTCGTCAGTCCGGATCACGCCTTCGGTGCGTCGTCGGCGGCGAAGTACCGAAGGACCGACTCGACGGTCACGCTAATCCCGACGCCAAGAGCGTCCTCGTCGAAATCGAACTTCGGGTGGTGGTGGCCCCAGACCAGGCCGCGCTCCTCGTTCTTGGAGCCGACGTGGAAGTAGCAGCCCGGCACGGCGTTGAGGAACTCGGACATGTCCTCGGCGCCCATGATCGGGGTCTGCTCGATGGCGTTGTCCGGCCCGACGACCGCCGCGGCGGCCTCCCGGACGATCCCGGCCATGGCGGCGTCGCTGTTGACGGCCGGCGGCCCGAGTTCGTACGTGATCTCGACCGTGGCGCGCATCGCCTCGGCGATCCCGGTGATGACCTCGGGGACTCGCCGCTGGAGGTGGTCCCGGACATCGACGTCGAACGAGCGGACCGTGCCGCGCATCTCGGCGGTGTCCGGGATGACGTTCCCGGCCTGCCCGGCGTTGAGGGCGCCGACGGTCACGACGGCGGACTTCAGCGGGTCGATCTCGCGAGAGACCAGTGCCTGCAGCGCGGTGATGATCTGCGCCCCGACCGCGATCGGGTCGACGCAGCCCTGTGGCCGGGCGCCGTGGCCGCCCTTGCCCTGGATCCGAACCTCGAAGCTGTCGGCCGCCGCCATGGAGGGACCGGCCTTGGAGGCGACCATCCCCAGCGGGATCTCCTGGGCGAGGTGCAGTCCGAAGCAGGCGTCGACGTGGGGGTCCTCCAGGGCGCCTTCGGCGATCATCGGCGCCGCGCCGCCGGGTCCCTCCTCGGCGGGCTGGAACAGCACCTTGACCGTCCCGGCGAACTCGTCCCGGCGACCGAGCAGGATGCGGGCGGCCCCGAGCAGCATGGCGGTGTGGCCGTCGTGCCCGCAGGCGTGCATGATGCCCGGGGTCTGACTCCGGTACTCGACCTCGTTCTCCTCCGTGATCGGCAGGGCGTCCATGTCGGCCCGCAGCATCAGCGTCCGGTCGGCGTTGGGGCCGGTGCCAGTGCCGCGGATCAGGGCGGTGACGCCGGTGTTGGCGATGCCGGTGCGGATGTCGTCGAGACCGAGCTGGTGGAGGCGGGCGGCGACGAACTTGGCGGTCTCGTACTCCTGCATGCCGAGCTCGGGGTGCTCGTGGAGGTGGCGCCGGTCGGCGACGACGCCCGGGAGGATCTCGTCGACAGCGGAGCGGAGGTCGGCAACGGGTGCGGGGG
>CADCWK010000303.1 GCA_902806375.1 uncultured Thermomicrobiales bacterium | reverse complement strand
GAGGACCACGCCACCCGGTTCAACGACGTCTTCGCCGACCCCGAGGGCCGGGTCTACTGCGGGACCATGCCGGGAGGAGGCCGGACCGGCCATCTCTACCGGCTGGATCGCGACGGCTCGCTGACGGTGATGATCGAGGATGCCGGCGTCTCGAACGGCATGGGGATCACCACGGACTTCCGCCACTTCTACCACACCGACACGACCCGGAGGACGATCACCCGGTACCCGTACGACCGCGCGACCGGGGCCCTCGGCCCGGGAGAGGCCGTGGTCCGGATCGGGCCGGACAGCGAGGATCAGCCGGACGGGATGACGCTCGACGCCGACGACTGCATCTGGTCCGCCAGTTACGGCGGCGGCCGGATCACCCGCTACGGGGCCGATGGGACGCCAATGGGCCACGTGGACTTCCCCGCCCGGAAGATGACGAGCATCGCGTTCGGCGGGGTCGGGCTCACCACGGCCTTCGCCACCAGCGCGGAAGGGCCAGGACGCCCCGGGACGGGGCCGCTGGCCGGATCACTGTTCCGCTTCACGCCCGGCGTCCGCGGCAGGCTCCCGTTCCGCTCCCGGATCCTCATCCACGGCTGACGACCACGCGGACCCCGTGGTCGGGCCTGGGGTCGTCCGGTCGCGCTAGCGACCGCCCGCCGCGTCAGCGGACCCATCGGTGCGGGCCAGCAGCAGGTCCGGGACGACCACCGGGTCGGGTTCGACCACGCGCGACGGGATCGTCCGCCGGATCAGCGGGAAGAACCGCCCGTCCGCCCCGATCCGACCCAGCGACAGACGGCCCCCCTCGGGGTCCCCTACGTCACCCGCGAGGTCGCTCTGGTAGCGATGGACGGCCTCCTGCCCCCGGACGATGACCCGAGCCACACCGGGACTGGACTGCGGCTCCCAGCAGAGGGCGAGCGTGTCGTGACGTGAGCCGGGCCGGACACCAGCGAGATGAGCGATCAGACGATCGGTGGCCATGTCACACAGCCCTCATGGGACGGATCGTCCGGAACGTGAAACCGCCGGCCCGGTACGGCGGACCGGGCGTGCGGGCGTTGCGTTCTTCAGCGTCGTTACGATCAATGTAGCGCAGCGATGTCGCGCTGGATAGTCCCCTGACCACTGATTGTTCCAGGGAGGCAACGGTCGCGTGTCCCGCGGCGGCGGTGCCAGACCCTCCATTGCGATCGACGCCGGGTCACGACGGCCCGGCAGCCACGCCGGGTGGTCCGCGAGGCGGGCAGGGCAGTGCCCGGGGGAGTGACTGGCGGGCGGACGATCCAGCCCGGGGATCAGGTGTCCTGGTCGTCTCCGGTGTCGTGATCGGCCGTGGTACGTCCGGGACGGCGTGGGGCCAGCGGGTATCGCTCGACGACCTCGTAGCGGACGCCACGGTGATCGAGCAGGCTCCGCATCAGCACGACCTCATCGATCGGGATCGCGACTGGCTGGCGCATCGTGCCCAGCCCGTCCGCCATCAGGGCCTCATACCGGCTGCGGATCTGCTCGGTCAGGTCCCGTGTGCGGTGATTCGCGATGCTGCGGACCCGGCCAAGGGTCAGGTGTGGGTGCCATGGCGCGTCATCGCGCGGCACCTCGATCTCGGTCAGGACCGCCGAGACATCGTCCCGGAGCGATTCGAGCCGGTGGACCGGCCCGTGGACGCCGAGGAAGAGGACGCGGGGTCGTCGCAGGGATGGCAGCACCCCGAGATCGGCCGTCCGCAGCCGGAAGACCGGGTGGCTGGCCACGGCCGGGGCGATCGCCATCCGGATGAGCTCGGCCTGTTCCTTCGCGACCTCACCGATGAACTCGATCGTCAGATGGGTCTGCTCCGGCTCGCCCCACCGGACGGGCAGCGCGTCGTCCGCCGCGAGCCGCGCGGTGATCTCGCGGACCATGGTGGTCACGGGCGGCGGGACCGGGATCGCGACGAAGAGTCGCCACGTCGCTTCCAGGCTCTGGGGATCCGGGGGGCGCTGGCGGACGAACTTCGGTCGCTTCTTCGGCATGCGGCCAGTATACGGGGCCTGTCTCCGATGGTCCGGGCCAGGGCCGGACACCCCGTTGCGGTCACCCCGGCGGGTGCGTGTGCGGGGCCGGGACGGCGGGCGGCATCCGGTTGCCTCGGGTCCGCCCCGCTTGAATAGTGAACGCCGGGTACACTATCCTGCGTCGTCTGTTCGTATCGGTCGCGGGGTCATCCCGATGGGCGCGGCACCCGCGCCGCCCGATCGCCCTCCGCGCCGCTCCCCTCGCCAATCGGGGTCCAGTCGTCGCCCGGCTGGCTGCACCGGACGCCTGCCGGTGGTATCAGCTACGGGCGGGCGAGGCGATCAGTTCCGGGGCGCGGGTGGCCAGCCGCCGACTCCGGACCGTGCGGCACACCACACCAGGCACGCGGGTGTCTCCGGCCATGGCGCGTGCCCGGCCGGCAAGGGGACACAGCAACATGCGCAGCTTCTTCAACCGACAGACCAAGTTCCAGCCGCGCGCCGACGACGGCGCTGCCAACGACCAGCAGATCCCGGACGACCTCTGGGTGAAATGCCCGAAGTGCGGCGAACTGCTGTATTCGAAGGAACTCCGGCAGAACGCCCGGGTCTGTCCGAAGTGCGCATACCACTTTCGTCTCCGTGCCCGGGAACGGATCTTCCTCCTGGCCGATGACGGCACCTTCCGGGAATGGGACACCGAGCTCCGCCCGGAGGACCCGCTGCACTTCGTCGACGGTTCCGGGTCGTACCCGAAGAAGGTGGCCTCATCGACCCGCAAGGCCCGAGAGTCCGAGGCGCTGATCACCGGCCGGGTGTCGATCGGTGGTCATGAGGTCGGCCTGGCGGTCTGCGACTTCGACTTCATGGGGGCCAGCATGGGGTCGGTCTTCGGGGAGAAGTTCGTCCGGGCGACGGAGCGGTGCCTGGCGCTGCGGATGCCCCTCGTGACGATCTCCGCCTCGGGCGGTGCCCGCATGCACGAGGGGATGTTTTCCCTGATGCAGATGGCCAAGACCGTCGCCGCGCTGGGCCGGATGCGGCGCGCGGGGCTGCCCCACATCGCGCTGCTCACGGACCCGTGCTACGGGGGCGTCACGGCGTCGTACGCCACCGTCGCCGATATCATCCTCGCCGAGCCCGGCGCGATGATCGGCTTCTCCGGGCCACGGGTGATCGAACAGATCACCAAGCAGAAGCTGCCGGAGGGGTTCCAGACCGCCGAGTTCTTCCTCAGCCACGGGATGCTCGACCAGATCGTCGCCCGGCCGGAGCTGCGCGGGATGCTCGTCACCCTGATCGGCCATTACAGCCGGGCCGCCGCCCGCCTCCGGACAGCGACGACCACCGACGGACTGCTACCCGATGTCGTGGACGACGGGGTCCCGGCTGTCGTAGCCAGTGGCTCACTGGCCGAGGACGTCGTCATCGGCGAGGAAGCCGTCGCCATCGGTCAGACGGGGGAGCGGAACTCGTGAGGGTACCCGCGACCGGCAACGGCACCGGCCCCGTGCATCTCCATCGTGTCGTCTCCGCCTGGGAGCGAGTGAAGCTGGCCCGGA
>CADCWK010000302.1 GCA_902806375.1 uncultured Thermomicrobiales bacterium | reverse complement strand
ATCCGCTCGGTGAGCCGGCCCTCATCGAAGGTCTCCGACGACGCGTTTTCGGGATGGCCATCCATGACCAGCATGATCCCGAGGGGAGCCCGTTTGACGTGACTGACCCAGCCGGGCTGGGCGGCCAGGGCATCGAGCGTCGCCCGATCCCGGACGACGACGAAGCTCCACGGCTGGACGTTCTTGGCGCTGCCGCTCCAGCGGGCGACCTCGAGGATGTCGGCCAGCACATCGTCCGGCACTGGCCGACCCTGATCGTAGTGGCGGATGTTGCGCAGTTCGCGCAGGAACGTCGTGACGGCGCCCGGGGACAGATCGGCTGGCAGCGCCGGCATCTCCGGGTCGAGGCCGTCCGTCGGGGTCGCGGCGGCATCGGTGTCGGGGGCGGTCGGGAACCGCGGGTCGGACATGTCAGTCATCGGGACGGTCCTCATCGGGTGGCGCGCCGGTACCGCGGTCAATCGCGTGACAGCGGGCGCATGGCGAATGACTCGGGCTGGTCCGGGATACGCAGCGCGCATGCCGGACAGGCGTCGCCGGTCGACCGGCCGCCACTCGCTGTTCTCGCCAAAAGCCTCACGGGTACCGACCCGGACGGGGCGTCTCCCGGATGAAGCGAGCGGGCGCCGGATATCCCTATCCGGCGCCCGGAGGCGAGACAGGTGAGTTCTCGACCGGCTCAGGTCAGGATCATCCGGTCGGCGGCGGCGAAGGCGAAGTAGACGAACAGGTACCAGAGCGACGTCAGGAACATCTGCCGCGCCCGGCGCTTGCTCGGGTCGACGAACAGGGCGACCGCCTGCCCGAGGAAGATCGTATTGATGACGATGACCCCCGCCAGGTAGATCCAGCTGAACCCCAGCCAGACCATGGCGACCTGGACCAGCGTCAGCAGGACCGTGTAGATCAGGATCTGGAGCCGGGTCGTCGCCTCCCCCGCCACGACTGGCAGCATCGGCACGCTCGCCCGGCCGTACTCCCCGACCTTGAGCAGCGCCAGCGCCCAGAAATGCGGTGGTGTCCAGAAGAAGACGACCGCGAACAGGGCCCAGGCGATCCATGAGGTGTCACCCGTGACGGCCGCCCAGCCGACGACCGGCGGGAAGGCGCCGGCCGCGCCACCGATGACGATGTTCTGGGGCGTGCGGCGCTTGAGGAGCGCCGTGTAGATCAGCACGTAGTACGCGTTACCGGCCAGCGCCAGTCCGGCCGCCAGCGGGTTGACGGCGACCGCCAGTAGCACGACCGAGGCGACCGTCAGCGTCAATCCGAAGACCAGTGCTGCCCGTGGCGGGATCGCGCCCGACGCCGTGCCACGGTGCTGGGTGCGGGGCATGATGGCGTCGATGTCGCGGTCGATGAAGCAGTTGAGGGCGTTGGCGCCCGACGCCGCCAGGGCGCCGCCGATCAGCGTCCAGATGACCAACCCGATGCCCGGGAGCCCCCGCTCCGCGATCAGCATCGCCCCCAGGGTGGTGACGAGCAGCAGCGTCAGGATGCCCGGCTTCGTCAGAGCGATATAGGCGGAGACCAGAGCGCGGAACTCGTCGAGCCGGCTGGACCCGGTGCCGATCTCGACGGCGGCGACCGGGGCCGTGGCGCGGTGGGACGTGAGGTCGGTGTCTACCAGCCGTGCCATGAAACCTCTCTGCCGGGGCCTCCCGTTATTGACGGGGGCCAGAAACGTTGGCACGTACCGACGACCAGCGTTGGGGAGACGGAGCGTCACGCGGGACGCCAGGGAACGGGCCGGTCCGCGGGTCGGGTGGAAGAGCCTCGAGACGGTCTTATCCTCTAACGGATTGATTCTACCGTGTGGTGACGATCCTGACCCGGCGGTGACAGCAGATCCCGATGAACGCGGTCACGAGCCCCCTGTTCGACGGGCCGGAACTCCGGGCGCTCGTGGACCTGATCTCAGACTGACCCCAAGGACGGGTATTGACAATGACGACGCCCGTGTCTATTCTGGCGATAGGTCACGATATATCGTGACCTATCGCCAGAGCCCCTACTCCAGGAGTCATGGCCACACTCCTGCCGGCCGCATCCCGCCGCGCGTCGTGCCTTGCGTCTCACTCTGCGGCCTGCCATGCGTCCTGTCAGGGGCCACCAACCGGAACCGATCGTCGTGCATCCGCCAGCCAGAGAGGCGCTGACATGAACCCGACAGCCGACCCGAACGACTCGACCTCGTCCTTCCCCTCCCGAACAGAAAGGACCGACATGGACGCCGGCACACGACGGCCCGGACCCGCCGAACCGACCGACCAGGCAGCACCGACCGACCCGAAGCGTGCCCGGCGCCTCGCCGATCATCGTCCCGGTGGACCAGGCGATGAAGGACCCCGACACCGCTTCGGCGGGCGCCATCACCCCGGGGCCCGGCGGGAACACCACGGGCCCGACCGTGACGACCGGCATCACGGTCCCCGTGATCGCAGCGGTCCCGGCGACCACGGGGAGGACCGGCACGGCCACGCCCATGCGCACCGAAACCCGTTTCCGGGTGGGGAGTCTGGCTCCGCGCGGGACCAGTGGCGGGCCGCGTTCGCCCGTGTCCACGCCAGGGGGTTCGGTCCCGGCGGACCAGAGTGGGGCGGCCCGGGCCGGGCCTGGGGCGGTCCCCGCGGGGGTCGCGGTGGCGGGCGGGGCTTCGGCGGCCCCGGCAGTCCCGGCGGTCTCGACGGACCCGGGTTTGGACCCGGGTTCGGGCCGGGCGGACCCGGCGGGCGCCGCGGCGAGCGGTTCTTCGAGCGGGGCGAACTCCGCTACGTGATCCTCGACCTCGTCAACGACGAGCCCCGCCACGGCTATGACATCATCCGGGCCCTGGAGGAGCAGTTCAGCGGGCTCTACAGCCCGAGCCCCGGCACCATCTATCCCACCCTCAGTCTGCTCGAAGACCAGGGCTTCGTCGTCTCCGAGGCCGTCAGCGGCAAGAAGGTCTTCCGGGCGACCGACGCGGGCCGGGCGGAACTGGCCCGGCAGGGCGACACCCTCCAGGCGATCCGCGACCGGATCGGCGCCCGGCCCGTCTTCGGGGCGATCGGCGACATCCGTCCGATCGTCGGCGAGCTCTGGGATCTCGGCCAGACGGTGATGTGGGCCGCCTCCCGTGGCGACTTGGCCGACGAGGTCCGTATCCAGCGGCTCCGCGAGACGATCCGGCGCGCCCGGAGCGAGATCGACACAATCCTGAGCGGACCGGCCACCGGTCGTCAGGAGGCGAAGCCGGATCCGGATCCGGCGGACGATGAGCCTGTCATCTCGTAGGGCGACTCGCCGGTCACCGACACCGGGCCGGGGTGAGTCCGCGGCAGGTCGACAGCCCTCCTCACCCGTCGATCGCCAGCAGGGACCGAGCGGCATCGAGCGGGATGGGGAGGGGCCGGCGGAGCGGGGGCGGTGCGACCGGACTGGCGTGCGGTTTGCGACAGGATCCCATCCGGTCTATTCCCGACCCAGCCGCCCCGGAGAGCCCCGCCATGTCCACCGACACCATGTCCTACCGCGGGGTCGTCCGCGCCCCGGACTTCGACGGCCACGAGTGGGTGACGGGTACGCCCC